>JANPOJ010000121.1:0-2905 GCA_031427935.1 Ilumatobacteraceae bacterium
CCACGATCGCGGCGACCCACTGGTTGAGACGTAGATCGCCCAACACATGGGCCGGGTCGATGCGCAGGCCTTCGATCCTGAAACGCCATGAAAAGTAGCCGGCGAGATAGACGGCGAACAGTCGACCGGGTCTCAACGACATTCGTCGGTCGATCTGAATCAGCAGGATGCACAGGGCGAGATTCCACAGCGATTCGTAGAGGAACGTCGGGTGGAACGTGGTGCCCGACGAATAGCCCGCCGGGAGCTTGTCATCGGAGATCTGTAGGGCCCAGGGCAATGTTGTGGCTCGCCCGAACAGTTCCTGGTTCCACCAGTTGCCCCAGCGCCCGATCGATTGGCCAAGCGGTATGGCCGGTGCCGAAGCCGTGAGCAGTTGCGGGATCGACACACCCCGGCGACGTGCGCGGTAGACACCGCACAGCACGCCACCAAGCAGTCCACCCGGGATGCCCAGACCTCCCTTCCAAACCAGGTGCATTTCACCGCATTCTATTACGACACTTTGTAGTAGTTGTCGCGCCTCGGATCGCGACACGCGTCGCCAAACTCTGCGCCGAGCTCTGGTTGGCAACCCGTTTGTCCGGTCGGGTCTCCGTCTGAGGTCAGCAGTACTGGCGGACCGTGGGGTATGGGTTCACCGCTGCCCCTCCACCCGGGTGGATTTCGAAATGTAGATGATTGGCGGTTGTGTCGCCGGTGGCGCCGACATAGCCGACGACCTCGCCTGCGCTCACGCTGCGCGAGATGCCTTCCCAGGCAGAGAGATGCGCGTAGTAGTACCTGGTGCCGTCGACGCCCATGAGCGAGACGATGTTGCCTCCGAGAACGTTGGTCCTCATAGTGGCGGCGCCCGCGACCACTGCGACGAGGGGTGTTCCGGCCGGGCTCATCATGTCAACGCCCTCGTGTTTGCGGCCACCCGGCCGCGGTGCGCCCCATGTGTCGCCGAACGCGTTCGGACCGGCGACCGGGCACAACCAGCCGCTCCCTGACACCACGACCGGCTCTGGCGTCGGCGCGGGTTCCGGTGTCTGCGCGGGTTCCGGTGTCTGCGCGGGTTCGGGCGTCGGGATCGGTGCTTGCCTCGGAACCACCGGAGTTGGCTGACCCGGCGGCGTTGTAGCAGGCGGATCGCTTGGCTGAGTGCCCCCGCCCCTGACTTGCGAAGCCGGCTTGGCTGGAATCGCCGCTGTAGCTGCGGCCTGTTGAGCGGCCAGGTCGCGACGCTTCTTTGCGAGCTGAGCCTCGTAGGCGCGCTTCACTTCCTCGTCCTTCAGTTGCTCGCGTAGCGTTGCCAGTTCAGCAAGTTGCTGTTCGACATCTGCCTGGTTCGACGTGAGCTGTTGGGCAAGCTGGTCGTTCTCCGCACGCAAGGTGGCGACGCGTTCGCGGTCCTTGTCCAGGTCAGTGCGAACGGCGTCGACCTGGTCGAGATCGCCGGTGCCCTGGTCGACGGCAATGCTGAGCAGCGCGTTCATCTGCATTTCCTCGGTCGGGTTGCCGAGCACCACCAGCATCGTGGTGCTGGATGATCCGGTAAACCGATTGATCGCGATCTGCGTGAGGCCGGCCTCGATCTGGCTGTATTGCGCTGTTGTAGCAGCCAACCTGTCTTCCGCAATTGTCAGCCCAGCGGCGAGGTCTTCCGAACGAAGCTGAGCCTCCGCCCAACGCTGAGCTAGCTGGTCAGCCTTGTCCTGGACCCGCATGATCTCCGACGCCACCTGCTCAGAATTCAGACCAGAATCTGCGGCATCAGCCGAAGCTACCGGAATCAGCGCAGCCGCGAACAGGCCCACGATCCAAATTCGAACAAACCGCCGAAGCACGAAACGACCGTCCCCAGAATGTTGCAGTTGCATGACGGAGTCAATGTATCTCTTACATCGTGTCGTAACAAGCATCCCGGCCAAGCGCCATTCTGCGGCGCAGGTTGTTACTACATGATGTAGTAGTTACTCTCGTTCCGTCATGAAACTGAAACATTACTTCACCCGGCCGTCGTCTCCACGGCAGCACCGTCTGGCGGTCGTCGGCATACTGGCGATCGCCTCCGCTGGCGTACTTGCCGCTACCGCCCTTCCGGCCGTCGCGTCGGGCCCACCGATCGCCGCCATCCCGCGCTCAGGCGACCCGGTTGCGGCGCTGGCGGATGATGCTCTGTCGCTGCTGAGCAGCGAAGGGAATGCCTCAGCTGGAAGTGGTTACGCAAGCACGCGAGATGCGGCCGCCGCTGCGATTGCTCGCCGACTTGCGGTCGATCCAGCGGAAATGGTTTCGGCGTGGTCGAGAACCGATCTCGAGCACCAGCGAGCGTTGTTGACCGGGTTGACCCAGCTCGGCGTTCCGTATCGACGGAACACCAGCAAGCCAGGCGTGGGCTTCGATTGTTCGGGTCTGACCACGTACGCGTGGGCGGGTGCCGGCGTGACGCTCGTTCGCCAAAGCACCGCCCAGATGCGAGCCGCTGCACCACGCACCATCGAGACAGCCCAGGCTGGCGACCTCGTGCAGTACCCAGGCCACGTGATGATGTGGCTGGGAGTTGGTCGCGCCGCGCTGGAGTCCCCAAATCCTGGCCGCACCGTCCAAGTCGTGCTCTTCCGAAGTGGTCGACGAGTGCGAATCGGCGACCCGACCGGATGACGCCCAAACCATCGTGTCCCGTATCCGGCGATGGCCACTCCGAGTACCAGGACCTGCTTACGACCCATCCGGCTTGGCTGGGTGCCTGTTGATAGAAACTCGAAGGTGCGCTGTACGGAACCTCGGCTGATGCGTACGGTTGTTGCATGAACCAAAGGCATCTTCAGTTACTGGTCTCCGATGACTGGCGGATGCTCCTCAAGGAATATCTCCTGCCGTTTGCATTCGGCAACCGCAGCTATGGGGACCTCGGGGA
>JANPOJ010000122.1:0-2859 GCA_031427935.1 Ilumatobacteraceae bacterium
CGTCTCGGCGGTGTGCCTTCCATGAAGGAAACGCCGAACGCCACCGATCGGCCGATCGATGTGCTGTTCATGGGTGGGCTCGACGATCGCCGCGGCGCCGCGCTCGCCGAGCTGGCGCCGCGTCTGTGGGGGCGGCGCACCGACTTTCGCTTGGTGGGCGGTGATCGACCGATCGACATGGCCACGCCGCAGACCGTGTTCGGGGCGGAGAAGTATCGCTTGCTGTCGTCGGCGAAGCTGCTGCTCAACATTCATCGGGATCGCCCCACCGGTGTCGGTTCCGACGACCCCCACTCGCCGTACTTCGAGTGGGCTCGAGCGGTCGAGGCGATGGCTCAGGGCTGTGTGGTCATCACCGAGCCATCCGACGGCTGCGAGCCACTAATCGCCGGGGACCACTTCGTCGAGGCCAGCGTCGACGAGATGGCGAATGCGATCGAGGGATTGTTGGAGGACGAAGCACGCCGTTCCGAGGTCGCCGAACGGGCGCGCCGTGCCGTCTTCACGGAGCTCGCCCTGGTCAACTCGCTCGCTCCCCTTCTCGATTCCATCGAAGCCGGCATTCTCGCCGATGTCGGGGCGCATTCGATGTCGCGTTCGGTGACTCGAGGCGTGTGGCGACTCGGTCTCAGCCAGGGTCCGCACCCCGTGCGGCTCGGGCCGTTCCGCCCGTACCTGCCGACGCTCGTCAGCGCCAAGCGCCTCGCCATGGCCGAGAACTCGGCCTTGCAGCGACTCGACGCCGCGGTGTGCGAGTTGACTCATGGGAGCGCGCAGCACATCGTCCAAACGGTGACTCCGGCGTTCGCCGCCGCAGATCCTGAGGTCAGCGTGGTCGTGTCGCTGTACAACTATGCCGGGGTCGTCTCCGACACCCTGCGCAGCATCGCCGCCAGTGAAGGCGTGAACTTCGAGGTCATCGTCGTCGAGGACCACGCAACCGACGACAGCCGCGCCGTGGTGCAGCAGTTCCTCGACGATCATCCTTCAGTGCCCATGACCCTGCTCGCCAAGGACGCAAACGAGGGTTTGGCGGCCGCGCGTAACGCCGGATTCGAACACGCCCGTGCGCCGCTGGTCATGGTGATGGATGCCGACAACATGATCTATCCGAGCTGTCTGCGCAAGCTCGCCGGCGCGCTCGACGACCATTCCGATGTCGATGCGGCCTACGCGATCCTCGAAGACTTCGGCGATCAGCGAAACATCCGCAGTGCAGTGGCCTGGGACGTCCGCCGCCTCTGTCGCGCCAACTACATCGATGCCCAAGCGATGCTCCGCAAATGTGCATGGGAGCGACTCGGCGGGTACCGGGCCGACGACGAGCACGTCTACGGCTGGGAGGATTGGGATCTGTGGCTGCGGTTGGCTTCCGAGGGCGGCCGGGCGATGCTCGTGACGCAGATCCTGGGGCGCTACCGGGTGCAGCGGAACTCGATGATCGCCCTCACCAACCTGGCCACCGACGATGCCATCGCCGCGATGCGCAAGCGCTACACGAGCCTGCCGTGGCCGGCCACGACACCGAGGCCGCCCGCTTCAGGATTGCCGCGCGGTGGCTAGCTCGGCAACAGGCACGACGTCGATCTGTTCGGACAACACATAGCGACGGCGACCGGGGTAGTACACGGTGAGCCGGTCGAGCTGGAGATCGGTGATGGCCGTCCGCATCGACGGCGTGATCCGTGGTGCATCGGCCCGTTTTACCTCGATGCCGATGCGCGTATCCCCCCGGACCAGCAAGAGGTCGAGCTCCGCGCCGTTCGAGGTGCGCCAGAAGTAGGGCGTCATGGTCTCGCCCATCTGTCGGATGCACTCCTCGATGACGACACCCTCCCATGTGGCCCCAACGCGGGGGTTGCGCAAGAGATCTGCGCGGCTGTCGATACCGAGCAGAGTGTGCACCAGCCCAGAGTCGCGGAAGTAGACCTTCGGTGAACGGATCTGCCGCTTGGCGACGTTCTCGTGCCAGGGCTGCAGCACTCGCACCAGCATGACGTCAGCAAGGACCACGAGATACTTGCGCACAGTGGTCTCGGCGATACCGAGCGCACGCGCCGGCTCGGCGCTGTTCCAGAGCTGTCCATGGGCGTGGGCGACAAGCCCGAGAAAGCGCTCGATCGTGGCGGCTGGAAGGCCGACACCGAAGTCGGGCAGGTCGCGTGTCACCAGCGTCCGGATGTAGTTGCTTCTCCAGCGGATCGACGTCGTGTTGTCAGGCGCGAGGAACGACCTTGGGAATCCACCTCGAAGCCAGAGCTCGTCGAATCGTTCGGCTCCGACATCACTGATGCCAAGACCACCCAACTCGAGGATCTCCAGTCGACCCGCGAGCGATTCGGCTGCTTGGCGGAGTGCGACTGGTGAGGCACTGCCGAGCACCAGGAACGTGGCGGGTGAATCTGGGCGATCGGCGAGCACTCGGAGAGCGGGGAACAAGTCGGGCCGTCGCTGCACCTCATCGATCACGATGATTCCGCGGAGGTCTTCGAGCGCCAACATCGGTTCGTCGAGCCGCGCCAGATCGCGAGGATCCTCGAGGTCGAAGTACGCCTCGTCATCGCTGGCCAGGATCGACCGGGCCAATGTCGTCTTCCCAGTCTGGCGGGCCCCGATCAACAACACGACGGGACTACGCGCCAGTGCCGCTGCAAGCACGAGGGTTTCGTGTGGTCTCGAAATCACGACCCACACGTTACCATGCAATTCCACGCGCTCCGCAAGGAATTACATGGAGTGTTTCTCCGCAACGCGCAACCTAGTGGGAATTGGACAGGCTGGGATCGCCTTGAAGTGTTTCTGCAGGCCACGGCAGCGTCGACCGTAGTTTGTACCACACAAACGTGGTACATTTCTTCG
>JANPOJ010000123.1:0-3581 GCA_031427935.1 Ilumatobacteraceae bacterium
TGGATGGCTATTTTAATTACTACCTGGCCAATGTATTGGTTGTCACGATCGACTCCTCAGGAGGAAATTGTGAGAATTTTCACGTGCAGACGAGCCACAGGTGGACGGACTCTCGACAACGGTGTGCACAGTGCTGTCAAACCTAGGAAACAAATCGTTCTTTGACAAGGGGTAGAGGCATGTTCTCGGACATAGTTCCTAGAGATGGGGGGTATCTATGGTAGAGGTGATGGCCCACCGTGGCGCCTCCCGCGCAGCACGGGAGAACACGATCGAGGCGTTTCTCCTGGCAGGGGCCCTCGGCAGCGACGGCGTCGAACTCGACGTGCGGCGTACCTCAGACGGCGCGTTAATCGTGCATCACGACCCGTGTCTCGCTGACGGACGGGCGATCATCGGCGTGAGGGCAGTCGACCTGCCGGCGCACGTGCCGCACCTCGATACCGCGCTCGACGCGTGCAGCGGGATGTGGGTCAACGTCGAGATCAAGAACGACGCGCAGGAGCCCGACTTCGATCCGACCGACTCGATCGCTGACCGCACGATCGACGTGTTGACGGCGCGAGGCGACGACGATCGATGGCTGATCTCGTCGTTCCGCCTCGAGACGATCGATCGCTGCAAAGCGATCAGCGACATGCGCACCGCCTGGCTGGTGGAGACCGTGCCCGACGACGTGATCGCCACGATGGTCGGTCGTGGTCACGTGGCGTTGCACCCGTGGGTTGCGACGTTGCGCCGATCACACATCGACGTCTGCCACGGGGCCGGGATCGCCGTCAACACCTGGACGTGTGATGTCCCGCGACGGATGGAGGAGCTGATCGAGTGGGGTATCGACGGGATCTGCACCAACGTCCCTGATGTGGCGATCGCAGTGATCGCCGGTCATCACCCCGGCATGGGCAACGAGGGGTAGACCAGCTTCGCGGCGTCGGGGCGGTGCTCGAAGCGCAGCTCCAGGGTCTCGCCGAGGTAGTCGCCATCGAGTTGGAACGGAAACGGGCGCGCCGATGTGATGCTGAGACACGACAGGTCGGTCTGCACGTCGACCGTGTCGGACTGCTTCATGCCACCACCACGCAGCGCGCCGCCGAGTGCGTGCAGGATGGCACCGACCTTCAGGGTCTTGAAGGTGATCGCCACCAGACCGCGGTCGAACGTGGCCGCCGGGCTGAGATCGAGCGGGCGGTTCCCCAGGTAGGTGTACGGGTTCGTGTTGAGCACGATCGTGAAGTAGCCCTCGACGGGCGCCGAGGCCGCTGATGTCTGCACCTGGAAGTGCGGCTCGGCGCGGTCGTACTTGCTCATCCAGGTACGCACCGAGGCGTAGATGAACAGCGGGTGGCCGAGCCAGCGCTTCATCGACGCCCGACGTTCGACCTCGCGCACGACCGCTGCGTCGTAGCCGATTCCGGTGTGGAAGCAGAAGTACCGACCGTTGACATGACCGAGCCCAATGGGCCGGATGTCGTGCGCAGCGATGCCGTTGGCCAGCAGCTGCACGGCGGGCACCGGGTCGTTGGGCATGCCGAGCGTGCGGGCGAACACGTTGGTGCTCCCGCCGGGGAGGATCCCGAGCGCGGTCTCGGTCCCTGCCACACCGGTGGCGACCTCGTTCAACGTGCCGTCGCCACCGAAGCCGATGACGATGTCGACACCGCGACGCGCGGCGTCCTGGGCGAAGCGGATCGCGTGCCCGCGGCGGTTCGTCTCGACCACCTCGACCTCGTTGCCCTGGGCGAGGGCGCGGTGCACGACAACGGTGTTGCGCGCCGTGACCGACGAGGCAAAAGCGTTGACCACCAGGAGGATGCGCAAGACCGCGACGATACCCGCGGGTTCGGGTCGGCAGTTGGGTCATGGCCCTACTACGCGGTAACAATGGTGCCCCTATGAACGTGACCGTCTGTGTGAAGCAGATCCCCGACCCGGCGATGCCGGGTGAGCTGAACAGCTCGACCAACACCTTGAAGCGCGAAGGCAAGCTGATCCTCGACGAATCCGACAGCTACGGCGTCGAGATGGCCCTGCAGTTGGTCGCTGCCGCAGGCGAGGGTGAGGTCAGCCTGGTGTCGATGGCCCCGAACGACGAGGTCAGCGGCATGCGCACGGCACTGGCGATGGGCGCCGCTCGCGGCATCCTGATCAGCGACCCGAGCCTGCAGGGCAGCGATGCGTTGACCACCGCGAAGGTGCTGGCAGCAGCGATCAGCCGGCTCGGCAGCGCCGATCTGATCATCGCTGCGACCGAATCGAGCGACGGCTACACGGGAACGGTGCCCGAGCAACTCGCCGAGGTGCTGGGCCTGCCATCGGTCACGTTTGCCAAGCATGTGGTTGTCGAGGCCGGCTCGCTGAAGGTCAACCGCCAGACCGAAGAGGGCTACGACGAGGTCACTTGCCCGTTGCCGGCCGTGATCAGCGTGACCGCTGGTGTGGTCGAACCCCGGTACCCGAGCTTCAAAGGCATCATGGCCGCCAAGTCGAAGCCCGTCGAGACCGTGACGGCCGCCGACCTCGGCGTCACGCCGGTCGGTTGGGACGGCGCCGGCCAAACGATCGCCAGCGTCACCAAGGCCGAGGCTCGTGCCGCCGGCGAGATCATCGAAGACGACGGAGAGGGATACGCCAAGATCGTGGCGTTCCTCGAGAACCTGAAGGTCATCTGAGGAGCATCATGAACATCTGGGTATTCGCACAGGAATCCAACGGGGCGCCGACCACGGCGACCCTCGAGTTGCTCACCAAGGCTCGCGGGCTGGGCTCCGTCGCCGCCTTCGTCGGTGGCGATGCCTCGGGGCTGGCTGCGTCGCTCGGCGAGCACGGCGCGACCAAAGTCTATGCCACGGGCGATCTCGGCGGCAAGCTGCCCGGAGTCGCCGTCGCAGCGGCGATGAAGGGCGTGATCGACGGTGGCGACTCGCCTGATCTGATCATGTTCCCGCAGACCTACGAGGGCCGCGATGTGATGGCCCGCCTGTCGGTCAAGTTGGATCGCACCGTGCTGACCAACAACATCGACATCTGGGTCGACGGCGATGCCGTGTCGGTCACGACGCCGGTGTTCGGTGGCAACGTGCTGGTCACGACCACGTTCACCAGTGATGGCCCGCACCTCGCCGCGTTTCGTCCGAAGAGCTTTGCCGCGGAGGGTTCCGGTGGCGGTGCGCCAGAGGTCGTCGCGGCACCGGTTCCCGATCTGGGTGCCGTCGGCGCAGCCGCCATCGTGGCGGTCCACGTCGAGGAGTCCAGCGGGCCGAAGCTCGACGAGGCCAACATCGTCGTGTCGGGTGGGCGCGGGCTGGGCGAGGCGCCGAAGTACGAGATGATCGAGCAACTCGCCAAGCTGTTGAAGGGCGCTCCCGGTGCGTCACGGGCGATCGTTGATGCCGGCTGGGTTCCCTACAGCTACCAGGTGGGCCAGACTGCAAGGTCGTGAAGCCCACCGTCTACATCGCCGCTGGCATCTCCGGGGCCACGCAGCACCTCGTGGGGATGAAGGGCTCGAAGAACATCATCGCCATCAACAAGGACCCCGAGGCCCCGATCTTCGGTATCGCCGACCTCGGCATCGTGGG
>JANPOJ010000124.1:0-6774 GCA_031427935.1 Ilumatobacteraceae bacterium
CATGCGCGCCCACCTCGCGCGCCACCCCGACTTCCGGAGCGAACAACGATGAACCCACGCGACGCCCTCGACATGTTCCGACGCAAAGGCGGTTCACGCTGCATCGAGATCGGCCGACAGATCCAGACCTACCTCGACGGAGGCCTCGACCCGGCCGCCGCCGCAAAGGTGTCCGGCCACCTCCACGCCTGCCGGCGCTGCGGACTCACGGCGGAGGACTACCGACGCCTGAAGTCGGCACTCGCCGAAACGTCCGCCCCGATGCCCGCCGAACCCCTGCAACGACTGAAGGCCCTCGCCGCCGACCTCGCCGCCGGCGATACCCCGCCGACGTGACCGCCGCCGAGCCGTTCGCGTCGCGCTGGAAGCGACGCGCCCGCACCATCCCGCTGATGCTCGCCGCCACCGTCGTCGGCGTCCTCGCAAGTCCGGCGATCCTCACCGCCGCCGTCGTCGTCGACCTCGCGAAGGGTCGCTTCCGCCTGCCCACCGTGCGCGTGGTGCTGTTCCTGCTCCAGTACGGCATCAACGACAGCGTCGAGATCCTGCTCGCACCCATCTACTGGTTGCGTGCCGGACTCGGCACCCGACTCGACGAACCAGCATCGATCGCCCGCCACGACCGACTGCAGCAATGGTCGGTCGGTGTCCTCGCTCGGCGTGCCGAGCGACTGCTCGGACTCCGGCTCGACGTCGACCCAGCTTCGACGGCCGCGCTCACCCCCGGCCCGGTCATCGTGCTGTGCCGCCACGTCAACATCCTCGACGCCTCACTGCCGACATTGCTCTACCAACGCCTTGGCTACCGCACCCTCGGGGTGATCATGGCCGAGCTACTCGCCGACCCCGGCTTCGACCTCATCTACACCCGAACCGGGTCGGTGTTCATCCCACGCGACAACGGCCCCGAGACCATCGCCATGATCCGCGAACTCGGCCGGAACGCGGACCCAACGACCGCCGTCGTCATCTTCCCCGAAGGCCGATTGTTCCGCCCGGACCGCCTCAAGCGATCCCAAGCGCGGCTCGCGCTCGAGAACACGGAACGGGCCGAACGACTCGCTTCACTCACGCATGTCCTGCCACCCCGCCCCGGCGGAGTCCTCACCCTCCTCGACACCATCCCAGCCGACGTCGTCGTCATCGCCCACTCGGGACTCGACCAGTACCCCTCGTTCACCGAACTCGCCAAGGCGGTTCCTCTCCGCGAACCGATCCGCGTCATCGCCTGGCGAGTCCCGGTCGATCAGATCCCGGCCGATCAGTGCCAGCGCATCGTCTGGCTCGACGAACAGTGGGTGCTCGTCGACCAGTGGGTCGCTCGCCACACGACGGCCGCTGACGTACCGCGGGGCCAGACGATCGTGAGTCGGGCGGCCGCCGCCCTTTTGCCGCCCTCGCCGGCCTGCGATCGTCTCTGAACTGGGGCTTTGCGATCGCTGATCGGATGCTGGGGGAACGGCACGACGCGGGCTGGTCTCGTTGTTGGTCATGGTCTGGTCTCCGGTGGTCGGAGGGAACAACCCGCGATAGTGGGCTCGCATCGCGATCGAGTGGATGACCATCTCGCGTTCGCCGTCGAAGTGGAGCACGATCACCTCCAGCATGTTTGCCGGACCGGTCAGGCCCGAGGGACGAGGGTGAATTTCCCACGGACGAATCGTATTACACAACCTTGCGGTCCAGTTGGCCGAGATCGAACGCCGGAGCGAGCTGCGGCGGCTGTTGCGGCTGCTCGCCGGATCGATGGCGCAACCGGTGAACGTCGAACGGATCGCGTCGGAGGTCGGCCTTCCGGCCACCACGAGCGAGCGGTACATCTCGTTGCTCGAGGAGGTCTTCCTGATCAAGCGAGTGGACGGTTGGGCGTCGTCTGCCACCGGCCGGGGGGTGCGGTTGCGCAAGGTCGTCTTCGTCGACAGTGGTTTGGCCGCGAACCTGTGCGGTCTCACCGAGGCCCGGCTGCGGCGAACCGATTCGCTGGTCGGTCCACTCATCGAGAACTTCGTCATCGGAGAACTGGCCCGACAGCTCACATGGGCACAGACAAGAGCCCAACTCTTCCACTACCGAACGAAGAAGCACGTCGAAGTCGACGCGGTGCTCGAAGCCGCCGACGGCCGCCTTGTCGGTATCGAGGTCAAGGCTGCCGAGACAGTGCATCGCAGCGACTTCGCCGGTCTTCGCCATCTGCAGTCACGGTTGGGTGACCGCTTCCACTTCGGACTCGTGCTGTATGCCGGAACAACGGTCGCCTCGTTCGGTGAGCGCCTCATCGCCGCCCTGATCGACCTGCTCTGGCAATAGTGGAAAGGCGAATGCTCGGCGTGGGGCCACCGAGTAGCGGTCGCCGGTTGTGTCCCGGACGCCCGTCGCTAGCATCACCAAGCGCGTCCCCGTCTCGAGGCCCCTGCGGTCTCCTCTTCTGAGACTTTTCGACCGAGAGGGCGCGAGATGCACACCTACCAAAAGCGGTGGCCAGAGGATTTTTCGGATTGGCCTGGCCCAGACCTGAATGTCCTCCAATTTCGTGATGCGCACGACGTGGCGCGCTACGCCGAGCTCGACCCGGTGCTCGCCTGGCGTACATGGCCTGAGGTGTGGCACCTTGACGATGAAGGCAGGTTCCGATGTTGCTCGCGCGGGTCGAGTCTGGACTCTGTGCACCGTTTTGCGAAGAGGCCGGCCGACATGCTGCTCTGCCGCGAGGAGCCGGTTGATCCGCCCTGTCCGAGCCGGTGGCTCGTCATCGAACCTCGTCATCCATGGCGGGGGGATCGCTACCAGGTGTCGGAGGATGATGCGCGGGCGTTTCTTCGACTGCGTCGGGGCCTCGCTCGACACGGCATCGTGCTCCTCGACGTGATCGTGTTCGATCAAGCCTTCCACTGGTGGTCCCTGCATGAGCTCACGTCCGGGACGACGACCTGGTCGTCGTGATCGCCGCCGGTCCGTTTCCGTCAGCGCGGCTCGTTCACGTCTCTGTGTAGCACCCTCGGAGTACGTTGCGTGACGTGGGAACGAACAACCGACAGCGCCGGGCCGCGAAGGCCAAGAGGCGAGAGAAGACTGACACGCGCCGGTCCGCGGCGCCACGCGGAGAGCATCGATTTGAATCGACGTTCACGCCGCGCGACGAAGCACGGGGGCTGCTCCGCAGCGCTGCCGGCGCCTTGACGCGTGGCAACGTCGCCGACGCCGATGAAGCGATGCGAACGTTGGCCGAGATCGATCCGCATGTCGTCGAGCGAGAAGTGGAGGCAGCGTTGCTCTCGATCGTGGGGGCGTTGTGGCATCACGGATGGCAGCCCGCAGAGCTCATCCGGCTCGCTCGACGAAGCGATTCCAAGGTCGGCCTTCTGGCAGTCACGGCCGTTGCGGCTGACCACGCCCCGCGCCTCGCCTCGACGCTTTCGCCGGCGTGGGCCGCGCAGGTCCAGAGGCTGGCGCTGCCGCAGATCCCGAGCAACACCGGGTGGCTATCTGTGTTTGCAGCGCAGGAAGCGATCAATCGTCTCGGCTTGATCGCGCTGTCGGTTCGCCTGCTGGCCGTGCTCGGCGCTGCGGGTCCGCTTCCTACGATCGTCCCGCCACCCGGAGCTCAACGAGATGACCGCACGCATGACGACACAAGAGGCGTTGACGATCCGGTGCTGGTGAAGGTTCGGGCCTTGCTCGCTCAGGCTGAATCGACCACGTTCGAGGCTGAAGCCGAAGCCTTTACGGCCAAGGCGCAGGAATTGATGGCCCGGCATGCCATCGACGGCGCACTCCTGTGGGCGCGGTCCGCACGCGATGAGCATCCGATCACGATCCGCGTGCCGCTCGACGACCCCTACACCGACGTCAAGTCCTTGTTGTTGCAGCGGGTTGCGCACCACTCTCGATGCAAGTCGGTGTACCACCCTCGATACGGTCTGGCTTCGATCGTCGGCTTTGCTTCCGACGTCGCCGCGGCCGAAGCGCTGTTCACCTCATTGCTCGTGCAGTCTCACGCCGCGCTTCGCGCCGAGGCAGCCAAGGCGCCACCAGGCGGCCGGGCTCGCAGTAGGTCGTTCCGTTCGTCGTTCCTGTTTTCGTTCGTCACCCGGATCGATGAACGACTTCGCGATGTCACTGCGCACGTCGAGTCGGTGGCAGCGTCGATCAACGGGCCAGCGTTGCTGCCGGCGCTGGTGGCGCGCGGAAGCGTCGTCGAAGACTCGGTGACACAACTGTTCGGCACGCTCGACAGCGTCGCTGTGCGTGTCGGAACGGACTCTGCCGGTTGGGCCCGGGGCAGGATCGCGGCCGACCAGGCGCATCTCAATGGTGGCGACGTCACCGCATCCCCGAGACGACTTGGCGGAGCCGCCTGACGGATGGTCGCCGTCTGACGCATTCACTGCCGACCGACGGCTGGCGACATTCGTGTCGTCATGGACCCGAGTTCCATCCTGCCCGAGTCGTTCAGGGAGGCTTACTCACCGCGATGCTCGACGACACGATGGGCCCCGTCGTGCTGCTCAAGAGCGGTGGTGCTCTGTATCCATCGTCAATCGATATGAACGTCAGTTTTCTGGGCGCTGCGAAGCCCGGCCCGCTGGTCTGCGAGGGCGAAGTGCTGCGACTCGGCAAGACGGTGGGTTTCGTCGAGGGCCGGCTGATGGACAGTGACGGTCGGGTGATCGCACGGGCCACGTCGAGCGTCATGCTCGTTCCTGCCGAGCGCGTCGGCTGACGAAGTCTCACTGGGCACGCTGCCCGAGTGTCACCTACCGCCGGCTATACGGGTGATCCAAGGGCGTTCAATCTCGGCGAGTCGCGGCGCTTGCGCCGAAGAGTCGCACTGCGAGAGCGTCGCGGGTGTCGCTCCTGACTGATCGGCCAGGCTGGCCGACTGTGCGATCCGACAGTCGTCGTCGAGCGGCGAGGTCGGTACCGTCGCTGACCATGCCCGCTCTCACTCCGGCTCTCGAGTCGTTCTTGGCCCGTACCGATGTGGCGACTCCGTATGTTGTCGTCGATCTCGATGTCGCCGAAGACCGCTATCACCAACTCGCTACTGCGATTCCGGAGGCAACGATCTTCTACGCCGTCAAGGCCAATCCCGCCCGAGCGCTGATCGAACGCCTGGTCTCGGTCGGATCGTCGTTCGATGTCGCCAGCCCGGCCGAGATCGATCGGTGCTTGGAAGCCGGGGCGTCGCCGGACTGCATTTCCTACGGCAACACGATCAAGAAGCGCCGTGACATCGCCTATGCGGCATCGTGCGGCGTGCGACGGTTCGCGGTCGACGCCGAACCCGAGCTGGACAAGGTCATCGACGTCGCACCCGGTGCGGATGTGTGTGTCAGGTTGCGTCACGACTGTGGCGGGGCGGATTGGCCGCTGTCACGCAAGTTCGGTTGTGATGCACCAGATGTAGTCCACCTGCTCAGTCTTGGTGCGCGGGCGGGCATGCGCCTCGGGGTGTCGTTTCACGTCGGCTCGCAACAGCGTGACCTGTCGGCATGGGACGCGACGCTCGAGGTGGTGTCGTCGATCGCCGCTCGCGCCGCGGACCTCGGGGCGGGGCTGGACTTTCTCAACTTGGGAGGCGGGTTCCCCGGGACCTACATGGAGGCGACACCCTCGATCGAGTCGTACGGATCAGCGGTGCGTAAGGCCCTGACGCGGTGGTTCCCCGACGGCTCGCCAGGGCTGATGATCGAACCAGGGCGCTACATGGTCGCCGACGCCGGTGTTCTGCGCACCGAGGTCGTGTTGGTGTCACGCCGCTCACCCGAAGACGAGGAGCGCTGGGTGTATCTCGACTGTGGCAAATTCCACGGACTCGCCGAGACTATGGACGAGGCCATCCGTTACCGGATCCGAACACCGCACGACGGCACTGCGACCGGTTCTGTCGCCCTCGCCGGGCCCACTTGCGATTCGGCCGACGTGCTCTACGAGAAGAACGCCTACCATCTCCCGCTGGCGTTGGCCGAGGGTGACATGGTCGACATCTTGTCCGCCGGCGCCTACACCACCACCTACAGCAGCGTCGGGTTCAACGGGTTTCCACCGCTGGCCGACTACTGCGTCTCTGGGTAGATCGCAGACGGTGCCGACGGACATCACAGACGCATTCGCACGTTTGGTCGACCGCCCGACGTTGCGTGACGCGTCCTTGGTTGGCTCGACGGCCGGTGACGGCAACTTCTCACAACGGCTGGTGAGCGTCGTGAGCTGACGGTTACGCGATGGTCTTGGGATGGACACCACGGAGAAATCCTCGATCCGTACAGTTCTCGAATGGCACTCACCACCGAAGGACTCACAGCCGACCGACTCGCTGGACACCGGCCTCGGGTCCGCGACCGCAAGGCGGCTCGGGCCCTTTGGATCGAGATTGGAAACCCAGAGGACGTGGCGGCGTGGGAAGGTGGCGGTCAGCAGATCGCTCGGCGCAACCTCATCTTTTCGATCGTCTCCGAACACATCGGGTGGAGGAAGCGACGGAGCGCTTCGCGGATGATCTCGCTCGTGGTGGTGTCGTCGGCCGTGGCTCGTGCTTCGACGGCGGCGCGTTGCTCTGGGTCGAGGCGTACGGGTACCACTTCGGCCGGGCCGTAGCCCATCGGCGGTCGGCCGCCGCGCGGTCGCAGCGTGGTGACCGACCGTCGTGCCCCACTCCGTGATGTAGGCCGCGGGGATCACAGGTCGGACTCGATGTCGGCGTTGACGAGAATGTTCCAGCGGTCGTTGAACGGTCCGGCCTGTCGGCCGGCTGCTGCCAGTGGCGTTGGCTTG
>JANPOJ010000125.1:0-1963 GCA_031427935.1 Ilumatobacteraceae bacterium
CCCATGCCAGGCTCCGCAGTCTCGCCGTGCGAATGATGGCCATCCCGACGTAGTTCGCTTCGTCGCGCAATCGGGCCTCGCCCGTGTGGATCGCCATCCGCACGGCGATCGGAGTGGATGCCGGCCAGGGCTCACTTTGCAAGGCACGTTGCGCATCCAGCGCCGCACTCACTCACGGCGTCGGAGGCTCGACTGAATGCGGCGACGATGCTGTCGCCCTCGCCTTGCTCCTCCGGGCGAACGCCACCGTGTGCCGAGATCGCCGTGTCGAGGATCTCGTAGTCACGGGCCACGGCCGCAGCCATCGAATCGGGCGCGAGCTGCCATTTCTGCGTCGAGCCCTCGATGTCGGTGAGGAGGAACGAGACCGTCCCGGCCGGAAGGCTCATCGCTCCAGCCAAACCCACCGCCGATGAAGCGTCGTCCCCCCAGCGCAACGGCCGCAGCGCTGTCGTTTGTTCATTCCTCATGGTCGCATACTGAATGAACGTCAGGGACACAACATCCCCCGAACGAGCTACCCGCCCGCCCCCACCGGGCGAAATCGTGGACGAGCCACGCCCGTTTGCCGCAACCCGCGCCTCCCCCCGGGGGTGATGTCGCTGTACACCTGCGGCACGATCATCGCGACGCCGTCAGAGGGCGGAAAGAGGGCGGACGGGGCGTCAAAAAGGCGTCAGATGCAGGCCATTGCAGGTCACTGGCGGTCACTGCAGGACACTCGAAAACACATCCCGACCAGGGCTGATAACACCCCCTCACCAGAGCTTCGGGAATCATGTGGCCCAGGGCTATTGGTTCGGGCAGGTTTCCGAACGATCAGAGCGAGGCCGTCCCGAACCATGCTGCCGCGCATCAATCGATGAGGCGGTAGCTCACCGAGAGATCGCTTGCTCCAGCGCGCAACAGTGGCGCATCGACGGTGACCGCGATCGAGGCGTCGAGGAGGAGCGCGGCACCGAGTGCCTCTGCGTTCAAGAAGTTCACCGGCCGGGTCACGGCGAGTGCCTGCATGACCGGCACAACGACGCGAAGACTCAACAGCCCGATCTGGTCGGGCAGGTCCTCGAGAGAGGCCAGCACGTGTTGACGGACCGAGTCGTCGAGGGCTTGGAATCGACCGGATAACGCTCCGGTTCCGGTTCCGGCGGTGACGGCCCGGCCGAGCCGGTAGTACCAAGAGCCGGTTGTGAACACTTCACCATTGGTCACGGCCGCGGTCATGTCGTCGGGAGCGGTGTCGCTCAATAAAGCGAGCAACAACTGGTCGTCGATGACGATCAAGTCGGTGGACTACTGGACGGCGAGGTCAGGATCGGCGGCCGCGATTGCGATGAGAGCCCGTTCGTAGCCGCCGTCGCGCCGCCAGTCGGCAACGATCTCGCGTGCCTCATCTGTGAACACGGACTCGATCGGGCCGACACGCCGTGGGGTCAACTCGCCCGACTCCGCAGCGCGAGCCCGACCGCGTTCGACGACCCTTGCGAGATTGTCATCAAGCCGCTGCCGTGTCGCCATTCCCGGAGTGTACCAACGTCGTCATTCGCGAGGCGGTTGCCTCACCGGCCAGCCTCGACTGTCGACCGACCGGCATGCGCGGACGACATGCATCGCGTACGGCGACGTGTCAACTCGCTGTTCGGAGTCGGGGCGATCGATCGTGAGATGGCCGGGGGAACGTTCCGTTCTGGTCGACACCTGGACTCGATCGCCGACACCGTCGCACCTTCGGCGACCATCACCTTGACGGACGCGGCGATGAGGCGCAAGGTCCTAGATCCGAAGAGCAATCGATCCAGAACGCAACGTCCAGATCGGCCGCGGAGGGCGGAAAGAGGGCGGACGGGGCGTGAAAAGGGCGTCAAACACCGGTCATTTACGGTCATCTACGGTCACTCACGGTCACTCGAAAACCACCGCTGACCTGGCCACATAGCCTCTGATCAGCAGCGATGTGAATCTG
>JANPOJ010000126.1:0-7191 GCA_031427935.1 Ilumatobacteraceae bacterium
CATTCGACTTCCATGTCAGCGCTCAGAACGACTGTCGCTCTAGGAGCTGACACAGATGAAGCCCGCCAATGCGGCTGGCGTGCGATGACAGATCATCGCACGGACCTAGCCGACGCTGCCTTCCATCTGCAGTTCGATCAGGCGGCTCCACTCGACCGCGTACTCCATGGGCAACGTGCGGGTGATCGGCTCGATGAAGCCGTTGACCACCATGCTCATCGCTTGCTCCGGCGACAAGCCGCGACTCATGAGGTAGAACAACTGCTCGTCGGCGATCTTGCTGACCGTCGCCTCGTTGCCGATCTGGGCATCGCGCTCGCCGACTTCCATGTAGGGCATCGTGTTGCTCTCGCTCTGCTCGTCGAGGATCAGGGCGTCGCACTGCACGTGGCTCTTGCAGCCGTAGGCGCCTTCCTCGACGCGAACCAGACCTCGGTAGGTGGTGATGCCACCGTCCTTGCTGATCGACTTCGACACGATCTTCGACGTCGTCTCCGGGGCGGCATGCACCATCTTGGCGCCGGCGTCCTGATGCTGACCGGCGCCCGCGTAGGCCACCGAGAGAACCTCACCGGTTGCTTTCGGACCGACCAGGTAGACGCTGGGGTACTTCATGGTGAGCTTGCTGCCGATGTTGCCGTCGATCCACTCCATGTGACCCTCGGCCTCGACCCTGGCCCGCTTGGTGACCAGGTTGTAGACGTTGGGCGACCAGTTCTGAATGGTCGTGTAGGTCACCCGAGCCGACGGCTTGACGACGATCTCGACCACGGCAGAGTGCAGCGAGTCGTTGGTGTACACGGGTGCGGAGCAGCCCTCGATGTAGTGCACCTGCGAGCCTTCGTCGGCGATGATCAGCGTGCGCTCGAACTGACCGGCGTTCTCGCTGTTGATGCGGAAGTAGGCCTGCAGCGGCATCTCGACCTCGACGCCCGGCGGGACGTACACGAAGCTGCCACCACTCCAGACTGCTGTGTTGAGCGCGGCGAACTTGTTGTCGCCGGGAGGGATGATCGTGCCGAAGTACTTGCGGACCAGATCCGGGTACTCGCGCAACGCAGTGTCCATATCGCAGAACAAGATGCCCCTGCTTCTCGAGATCCTCACGGTTGCGGTGAAAGACAACTTCACTTTCATATTGTGCAGTGACACCGGCGAGGTACTTGCGCTCGGCTTCAGGGATGCCGAGCTTCTCGTAGGTGGCCTTCATCTGCTCGGGAAGGTCGTCCCATTCGCTGACCTGATCGGTGGCCGGCTTGAGGTAGTAGAAGATGTCCTGGAAGTCGATGTCGGGCATGTTGACGGCGAACCACGCGGCCATCGGCTTCTTCTCGAACATGCTCAGGCTGCGCTGACGCTGCTTGGTCATCCACGTCGGCTCGCCCTTCCACCACGAGATCTGGTCGACGACGGCTGCGTCGAGACCCTTGTGAGGCTTGAAGGCGTACTCGACGTTGTCGTCGCTCCAGCCGAGGCTGTATTTGCTGAGATCGAGGTCGAATGTCGTCATCGCTGACTCCGTTCAAGCGAAAGGCTGTTGGGGGGATTTCCCCTACGCACATAGTAACAATTCATGTCGCGGTTCCCACGAACAGGACCGACCGACTAGACAATGTCGATGGGGCGACGTTGTGCGACCACGGCGCTCGCCGTGGCGCTGTCGTTGGCACTCTCCGCAGCGTTCTCGCTGGTCGGTCCGAGCGCGCCGGTTGCCGCCGCCGACGGGCTGCGGGTCGAGAGCATCACCACGTACACCATCGACGCGACCGCCGGGTTGGTGCACGTCGCGGCGGTGATGGAGTTCACCAACACGGTCCCCGACCGTCGCGATGGCGACACCGTCCGACGCGCGTTCTTCACTGGATTCTCGGTGCCGGTGCCGGTGGGCGCGGTCGGCGGGGTTGCCGTGGACGACACCGGTCAGGCCCTCACGCTCAATGCCGAGATCGTCGACGGAAACAACGACTTCTTCATCTACGACGTCGTCTTCGCCGGTCGCCTGTTCTATGGCAAGACCACCCGGGTCACGGTGACCTACGACATCACGGGGTTGCCTCCACGCTCCACCAACCCGTCGCGGGTCAACTCCGCCTACGCCGCATTCAACGCGTTCGGGACCGGCAACGCCGGCAAGGTGACCGTGCGGGTCGTTGCTCCCAAGGGCTTCACCGTCGACACGTTCGGTAACGACGCGCAGGTCACCAGGGAGGGCGACAACACGGTCTACACGGCGTCGAACATCGCGGACCCCGACACGTTCAACATCTTCGTGTCGGCCCGCAACGATGCCGCCCTCACCGATCAGCGCGTGATCAACAAGGCAGGCGACCAGTTCGACGTGCGGGCGTGGCCGGGTGACACGGATTGGCAGGCATTCGTGACCGAGCAGATCAACGACGGTGTACCAGTGCTGGCCGACCTCATCGGCCGCCCGTGGCCGATCACCGATGCCATCGAGGTACGCCAGGCGTACACGCCCTACCTGTACGGCTATGCCGGTTGGTTCAGCACGGCGAACAAGGAGATCGAGATCGGCGAAGATCTCGATCAGGGCGTGGCGCTGCACGAGTTGTCCCACGCTTGGTTCTCGGAGACGTGGTTCGCCGATCGCTGGCTCAGCGAGGGATACGCCCAGACCTATGCGAGCTTGGCGACGGTCGCGCTCGGTGGCACGGCGGCACGACCGGACCCGGTCGATGCGACGGACGCCGGGGCGGTCCGCCTCAACGAGTGGGGCAACCCGCGGCTGGTCGACGGGGCCGACGCCGTCGAGGGCTTCGGCTACAACGCATCGTGGTCGGTCGTGTCGCAGATCACCGACGAGATCGGTGTCGACAAGACCCGACTGGTGTTCTCGGCGATCGATCACGCAACGATCCCCTACGCGGGTGATGGCCCGGCGGAGCCGACGGGTGCAGTCACCGACTGGAAGCGCTACCTCGATCTGGTGGATGAGGTCGGCGGGTCGACCAAGGCCGATGCCCTGATCGAGCGGTTCGTGGCATCGCACAGCGACCTCGACTCGTTGACGACGCGTACTACCACACGCGCCGACTACCACGCCCTGGAGGCCGCCGGCGGCCAGTGGGCTCCACCGTTGGCCGTACGACGGGCAATGGCGTCGTGGTCGTTCGGCGCGGCCGAGGACATGATCCAAGCTGCCGGCGGCATCCTCGGCAAACGCGACGAGCTGGCGGCAGCGAGCGCCGAGCTCGGGGTGACACCTCCGGCACGGTTGGAGTCGGCGTACGAGAGCGACGATGACGACCTCAGCAAGCCGGCGGCCTTGGTGGCCGACCAACTGGACGCCACCAACAAGCTGAACGGTGCATCTGCAGCCGAGGCAGCCAACGACGGAGTGTTCGGCGGGGTCGGGTTGATCGGGACCGAGCTGGCCGACGACCTGGCGAAGGCAAAGTCCGCACTGGCTGCCGGAAGGACCGATGAGGTCCGCGCGATCACAGCGCACGTCACCGACGTGATCAACGATGCTCCGTCACTTGGCAAGCAGCGCGCCGCGCTTGCCGTTGCCGGTGCGGTGGTCGTGATCGGTTCGCCACTGGCGGTCGCACTCATCGTGCGCCGGCGGAGCCGTCGGCGTCGCGCAGCGACAAGCCCGCCGAGTGACCCGGCCTCAGGCGGCTCGGACCTGCTGCACGTCGATGAAGATGCACTCGCCGGGGCACGCCAGCGCGGCGTGGATGACGGCTTGCTCGTTGCGAGGGTCGACCCTGGCCAAGCTGCCACCACCACCAGGATCGTTGAGCACGAACTCGGCCTCGGCCACATAGGCGATCCCGTCCTCGAGCTGCACGAACACGTCGGGGCAATGGTCGACACACAACCCGTCGCCCGTGCACAAGTCTTGATCGATCCACACCCGCATGACGGTGCTGACCCTACCGTGACCGCGCGGCGGGGCGACGAATTGGTCTCGACGGATACTGTGACCAGCGTGCACGAACCCCTCGCCAAGCAGATCGAACACCACTGGGATCGCCCGACCGGCCGGGTCGACGATCCGTGGTCGTGGTTGCGCGACCGCAACGATCCCGACACCATCGCCTACCTCGAGGCCGAGAACGCGTTCTCCGCAGCATGGTTCGCCGAACGCGATGAACTGGTCGAGAGCATCTTCGACGAGATCAAGTCGCGCATCCAAGAGACCGACATCACCGCGCCGATCAAAGACGGCGAGTGGTGGTACACGTCGCGGACCGAGGAAGGCCAGAACTATCCGATCCACTGCCGTGGCCGGTCGGCCGCTGACGCCAGCTCCCAGATCCTGCTCGACGAGAACCTCGAGGCCGATGGCCAAGACTTCTTCTCCGTCGATGCGTTCGACGTCAGCCCGAACCAGCAGTTGCTGGCGTGGAGCGCCGATGTCGAGGGCGGTGAGAAGTACACGCTGCGAATACGTGATCTGCACACCGGGCTCGACACCGACGATGTGGTCCACGACGTCGCCTGGTGCGGCACTGCGTGGTCGCACGACAACACCTCGGTCTTCTACGTCACGGCCAACGAGGCAATGCGACCGTTCAAGGTCTGGCGACACGATCTCGGAACGCCCCAGAGCGACGACGTGCTGGTCTTCGAAGAGGCCGACGAACGGTTCTACGTCTACGTCGAACTGAGTCGCAGCGCGGAGTGGATCATCATCGACAGCCGTTGCAAGACGTTCTCCGAGGTGCTGCTGATCCCCGCACGCGAACCCAAGCAGCCACCGGTCAGCGTTCGGCCGCGCACCGACGATCTCGAGTACTCCGTCGATCACTGGGGCGATCGATTGGTGATCCTGACGAACCTCGACGCCGAGGACTTCCGGGTCATGACCGCTCCGATCGACCAGCCGAGCGATTGGACCGAGCTCGTCGCCCACCGCCCGGGTCAGCGGATCGTCGCCGTCGAGCCCTTCGCCGGTCATCTCGTGCTGCACGAATGGAGCCAGGCGCAACAACGACTGCGCGTGCTGTTCGGTGACGACACCGAGGAACGGGTCTTCGATCTCGGCGCCGAACCGCACGAGGTCGAGATCGACGCCAACCCGGAGTGGCGCACCGACGAGTTCCGGTACCGGTACCAGTCGCTGACCACGCCGCTGTCGATCTACCAGGAGCACGTTCGCACCGGCGAGCGAACGTTGTTGAAGCAGACGCATGTGCCGGGCGTCGACTTGACGAAGTACACCGCGACTCGCGAATGGGCGACATCGCACGACGGCACCAACGTGCCGGTCGACCTCGTCCGTCACGTCGACACGGCGGTGGATGGCACTGCGCCGTGCCTGATCTACGGGTACGGCAGCTACGAGTCGTCGGAGCCACCGTGGTTCAGCCCGGCACGCCTGTCGTTGCTCGATCGGGGCTTCGTCTGGGCCCTCGCCCACCCGCGCGGCGGAGGCGAGCTGGGTCGTCGCTGGTATCTCGACGGCAAGTTGCTGAACAAGCGCAACACGTTCCTCGACACCATCGCCGTGGCCGGACATGTGGCGGCGCACCAATGGGCTTCGCCGAAGCGGATCGCGATCCGTGGTGGAAGCGCCGGCGGCCTGCTGGTCGGCGCGTGCATGACGATGCGACCAGAGCTGTTCGCAGCCGTGGTCGCCGAGGTTCCGTTCGTCGACGTGGTCACCACCATGTACGACGAGACGCTGCCGTTGACCATCACCGAGTGGGACGAGTGGGGCAATCCTGCTACCGAGCCGCTCGCCAGCTACATGTCTAGCTACTCGCCGTTCGTCCAGAGCACACCACGCGACTACCCGGCGCTGTTCATCACTGCGGGGCTCAACGATGTGCGGGTCAGCTACCACGAACCCGCCAAGTGGATCGCCAAGCTGCGCGCCGTCCGCACCAACGACGCTCCGTTGCTGATGCGCTGCGAGATGGGCGCCGGCCACGCCGGGCCGAGCGGGCGCTACGACCTGTGGCGAGAAGAAGCGCGCACACTGACCTTCTTGGTCAGTCTGGTCTGATCAAACCAGACGCAGCACGACCACCGCGGCGAGGCCGAGGAACGCCGCGTTGCGAACGACGTTGCCCCACCCGATCGGCTTGCTCGACCAGGCGCCGAAGCAGGCGCACGGTGGGCGACGGCCCTGCACGAGACGCACCACCAGCAACGCGGTGAACGCCACCAACAAGCCTGCTGCCACCCCGGCGACGGCCCGCCGAGCGATCTGGGCGACGAGGAGCGCACCGACGACAAGCTCCGCGAACGGCACGACCGCGGCGACGACGCTGGGCACACCGAGCTCGCTCGACTGTGTGCG
This sequence comes from Ilumatobacteraceae bacterium, assembly GCA_031427935.1. Taxonomy (GTDB): domain Bacteria; phylum Actinomycetota; class Acidimicrobiia; order Acidimicrobiales; family Ilumatobacteraceae; genus JAENVT01. The sequence continues at coordinate 6,275 of JANPOJ010000126.1, forward strand.
CCACTGCCGTGGAGCTGCCACCTTCATCACACCCGACGTCACGAACACGGCGCCGAGCAGCACACTGACCACGACGATCACTGCGCCACGCTAAACGACTTCGACGACGAGCCCTTCTGACGCCGCGATCACCTCGACACCGCGACGCTCGCCGGTCGCTGCCGCGCACCGCAGGAGTTCGTCGAGGTCGTCGTCGCGTCGGGCCGGATCGTGATGGAACAACGCCAACCGCTTCACCCCTGCCTCGGCTGCCAGCCACACCGCATAGTCGATCGTGCAATGACCCCACGTGGACTTGGCCGCGAACTCCGACTGGGTGTACTGAGCGTCGTGGATCAACAGGTCGACACCTTCGACGAGGTCCATCGGCCCGGGCGCCACCGAGAGGCTGCCGTCGAACGGCTGCTGATGATCCGACAGGTAGGCAACGGAGTGGCCGTCAAACTCAACCCGGAATCCGAGTGTCGGCCCGAGGTGCGGCACGAGTCGGGCTGTGACGTTGTAGTCACCGATCGCAAACTCGCTGTCCGCTGTGTCGTGGAAGGTGACCGAGCCCGGCAACTCGTCGACACTGACCGGGAACAGCGGCGGGCGAATGGTGACCGACACGACGTCTTCCAGCGTGCGGCCATCGTCTTGGGCCGGCCCGTACACGTCGAGCGAGGAGCCTTCCCGAAGCAGCGGCGCGAAGAACGGAAGTCCCTGCACGTGGTCCCAATGCAGGTGGGTGAGCAGGCAGTTGCCCCGAAACAGTTCGTCGACCGGCACGCGCTTGCCGTAGTAGCGAAGGCCCGTACCCATGTCGAGCAACAACGGCGCCTGACCCGGCGCATCGATCGACACGCACGACGTGTTACCGCCGTATCGGCGGATGTCATCGCTCTGGCACGGCGTCGAGCCGCGGACTCCATGGAACG
>JANPOJ010000127.1:0-2937 GCA_031427935.1 Ilumatobacteraceae bacterium
ATTACAAAGTAAGTCCACATTACCAAAGTTCGCCACTATTTCTCATTGTTTAACGAACTGCCGTATACGAGACTCGTACGTACGGTGGTGTGAGAGGCGCACTCCGTCAGCTAATTACTGGCGGTTCGACACACCAGCCGAGAACCTCGCCTTCGCCGAAGCGCAGGGTTTCTCGTTCCATCTCTTGAGTGATGTGGATCGCGCCGTCGGGACCGCGTACGAAGTCGTTCGCGATCCGGGCGAGAAGTATTCGGAGTACCCGAAGCGCCACAGCTACCTGATCGATCCCGATGGTCGTGTCCATCGTCGCTACGAGGTGACCGACGTCGCCAGCCATGCCGCCGATGTGACTGCCGATCTCGAGGCGTCCCAGAGCGAGCCGTAGGTTGGGATGCGGCGGCGTCAATCGAACGAGGCGTTGGTGGGGATGGCGACGACGCGTCGGGGTTACGCGCCGGTGACCTCGAATGTGGTCGTCAGTTCTGCGGTGGAGTTGCCGCCGACCCACACGTCGAAGGTCGACGAATCGGTGACCCAATCTCGGGCAGCCGCGTTCCAGTACTGCCGCTCGTTCGGCCCGACCGGGAACTGGATCGTGCGCGATTCCCCCGCAGCGAGCGTGACCCGCGAGAAGCCCTTCAGCTCGCGTACCGGACGCGACGCCGTGCCAGATCGTTGGTGGATGTAAAGCTGGACGACCTCGTCGCCTTCTCGGCCCGCCGTGTTGGTGACCTCCACCGACACCGTGACTGTCCCATCGGTGTTGGTGGAAGCTTGATCGATGGTGATGTTGGCGTACTCGAAACGGGCATAGCTCAATCCGTACCCGAATGGGAACAGCGGAGTGCCGTCCTCGTCCCAATAGCGCCGCGCCTGATTCTGGGGCTCGTGCGAGATGGTGTGCGCGTACACCAGGGGCACCTGCCCCACTGTGCGCGGCCAGGTGAAGGGCAGCTTGCCGCCGGGCGAGACATCACCGAACAACAGGTTGGCCACGGCCGAGCCACCCTGCGTGCCGGGGTACCAGATGTCGAGGATCGCCGGCACGTGCTCTGCGGGCCAGCGTAGGTCGAGCGGGCGCCCGTTCATGACCAGCAACACGACCGGCGTACCGGTCGCGACAACGGCCTGCAGCAGTTCCATCTGGCGTCCGGGCAGTTCCAGCGATGACCGCGAGGCCGCCTCGCCGATCATGTTCTGCCACTCGCCGGCGACGACGACGGCAACGTCGGCTGCTCGCGCGATGTCGATGGCCCTCTGGAACTCCGCCGCCTCGTCGAAGCCCTCTGGATCCTCCGGCCGGTTGCCCCCGAACATGTCGAACATCGAAGGGAACACCCGCTGCACGACGTGAACACCGCGGGCGTGATCGACCCGCACACCTTGCCCCACCCTGGCGCGGATGCCTTCCAACACGGTCACCGTCTCGTCGAGATCGAAGTCGAAGACCCACGGCCCGATGGTGTCGCGCTTGGAGTCGGCCAGCGGCCCGATGACTGCGATCGAGTTCAGGTTGCCGCCGTCGAGTGGCAACAGGTTCCCCTCGTTGCGGAGCAGCACTGCGGACCGCTCCGCGGCGATGCGGGCCACCTCGCGGTGTGCTGGATCGGCAAGCACCTCGCGGGCGCGATCCTCATCGACATACGGTTCGTCGAAGAGGCCCATCCGAATCTTTGCTTCCAGCACGCGCCGCACGCTCGCGTCAACGGCCTGCTGGTTCGCCGCGCCAGACTCCAGCGCCTCGGGCAGGTGACTGTAGGCGGGGTCCGAGATCGCCATCTCCATATCGACTCCGGCGTTGACAGCGCGGGCGCCGGCATCGCCGAGATCAGTTGCGAAATGGTGGGTGACGAGATTCCGTACGGCGTTGGCATCGCTGACCACGAAGCCCTCGAACCCCCACGTATCGCGTAGCACCTCGGTGAACAGCCAGTGATTGCCCGATGCCGGAACTCCGTTCAGGTCCATGTATGCGGTCATCACGTTGCCGGCGCCAGCATCGACCGCCGCCTTGAACGGAGGGAAGTACGTGTTCCAGAGCTCGGAGTCGGAGAGGTTCACCTCGTCGTAGTCGCGCCCTCCGATCGCGGCGCCGTAACCGGCGAAGTGCTTGGGGCCGGCGATGACATGCTCGGGTGCGCCCAGCTCGTCACCCTGGAACCCACGCACCTGGGCGACAGCCACCGCAGCACCGAGGTACGGATCTTCTCCGGCGCCCTCGATCATGCGACCCCAACGCGGGTCGCGGGCGATGTCGACCATTGGCGCAAACGTCCAGTGGATGCCCACGGCGCGCGCCTCGCGGGCCGCCATCGTCTGCCCGCGCTCGATCGTCTCGGGATCCCACGATGCCGCCATCGCGATCGGGACGGGAAGGATCGTGCGGAGGCCATGAACGACGTCGAAGCCGAACAGCAATGGGATGCCAAGACGGTTGCTTTCGAGCGCGAGGCTTTGGAGGCGGTTGATCTCGGCTGGGTCGGTGACGAACAGCAATGAGCCTGCACCGCCTTCGCCGAGAGCAGACTCGACCATTCTCGGCTGCTCGTCGCTGCGGAAGTCGAGCGCCGGCGCAGCACCCGCCGGCAAGCGGAAGTAGAAGTACTGGGTGAGCTGCCCGGCCTTCTCGGCCGGTGTCATCTGACTGATCAGCTCGTCCACCTGCGACTGGATCGTGTCCATCCAATTCTCCTTCCGGCCTGGTGAGGCGCGGTGGAGAATATCCGGTGATCACGGAGCCGTCGCGGTCGAACTTGGATTGCCATCCCGGATCGCCCGTACTTGTCGGTGTCATCACGGGCACCGGGGACCAAGGTGATGTTCTGCCTGCCGATCAGTTGCGCGATCGTGGCCGACGAAGCCTCGTATCCGCATTGCCGCGCTCGGGAGTGTCGATGCCGATCAGCCGGATGGTGGTGCCATCCGACATCGTGATGG
>JANPOJ010000128.1:0-3327 GCA_031427935.1 Ilumatobacteraceae bacterium
GGCCCCGCTGCGTCTGGCGGGAGCGGGACATCGCCATGTTGTCGCGGAGGTAGTCGAAGCCGAACTCGTTGTTCGTGCCGTAGGTGATGTCCGCCGCGTACTGCTCGCGCTTGTGCTGAGGGTCGTTCTCCCCGGGCACGATCAAGCCGACCTCGAGTCCCAGCCATCGGTGCAGGCGACCCATCCACTCGGAGTCGCGGCGCGCGAGGTACTCGTTCACCGTGATGAGGTGCGTGCCCTTCCCGCCGAGGCCGTTGAGGTAGGCCGGGAGCGTGGACACGAGGGTCTTGCCCTCACCGGTCTTCATCTCGGCCACCCAGCCGAAGTGCAGTGCTGCACCACCCATCAACTGCACGTCGAAGTGACGCTGGCCGATGACCCGAATGGCCGCTTCGCGCATCACAGCGAACGACTCGATCAGGAGGTCGTCGAGGGTCTCGCCGCGCTCGATGCGGCCACGGAACTCTGCGGTCTTGGCGCGGAGTGCGTCGTCGCTGAGCGCGCTCATGGCTTCGGACTGTGCGTTGATGTCGGGAACCAGGCCCTCGAGGGCCTTGAGTTTCTTACCTTCACCAGCTCGGAGGATGCGATCGAGGATGCCCATGCGGGTTCAAAGCCTACCGGCGGGTACGGCGCTGGCCTTGGCAAGGCCCCGTCCGCCGGCCACGAAATCGCGGTGCGGTGCGACCGAGTGACGCAGCTGGGCGCTGGCCGCGGCGACCAGTTCGACCCGAGCCACGCCAGCACCCCGCAACGCCTCGGCCGCGGTGCGCAACGTGGCGCCGGTGGTGACCACATCGTCGATGACCAGCACCGACAGGTCATGCCGCGGCCGCCGGGCGCGAAATGCCGGGCCGGCAAGACGATCGGCACGGGACTTGCCGGTCTGCGGGCCGCCGTGTGCCCGGTACAGCAACCGCCGGCACGGCACGCCCAGTTGCCGGGCGACAGACTGGGCAATCGCCTCTGCCTGGTCGTAACCACGCCGACGAACTCGCCGGGCACTGGTCGGCGCCCAGGTGACGAGATCGACGTGTTGGAGCCGGAGCCGGCGCACCATCTGTGCTGCGATCACGCGAGCTACCGAACGACGGTGCCGGAACTTCAAGGCAACGATCAGCTCGCGGGCCACACCATCGAACACAAATGCAGCCCTGATGCCATCTGGGCAACGCTGTGGACCGACCGATGCCAGCGAGAACCGGCACCGATGGCACAACACCTCGCCCGGGTACCCGCACGCAGCGCAACGACTCGAGAGCAACCCAGAAAGCAGCATGGTGCAATCAGTACCAGGAGGGTGTGACACGGCGCTCGGTAAGGTCTCGCCATGCTGCGAAGGCTCCTGCTCGATCGACCCGCGGAGCGTCTGACCCGTTGTGTGGCAGGGTTGGCGTGCTTCGGGTTGGGCATCAGCATGTTCGTGACGGCGCGCCTCGGGCTGGCGCCGTGGGACGTGTTCCACCAAGGCGTGTCGCGCCACACCGGCATCGCCCTCGGCTGGGTGATCGAGATCACCGGCTTCGTGCTCTTGCTGTTGTGGATCCCGCTGCGACAACGCCCCGGCGTGGGAACCATCCTCAATGCGCTCGAGATCGGTCTCGTGGTCAACTTGATCGGCACCCACCTGCCTTCGACAGATCGACTCGTGCCCCGGCTCGCCTACGTCGTCGGCGCCGTCGTCGTGATCGCCCTCGGGTCAGGCCTCTACATCGGCGCGGGGCTCGGCACTGGCCCGCGCGACGGGCTGATGGTCGGGCTGGTGGCGCGCGGCTTCTCCGTCCGCGTCACCCGCACCATCCTCGAAGCCGTCGTGATGGCCAGCGGCATCGCCCTCGGTGGTCACATCGGGGTCGGCACCCTGGCCTTCATGTTCGGGATCGGCCCGCTCGTGCACGTGCTGATCCCGAGGTTGGAGATGGCCCCAACGCCAACAGTGGTTCACGCCACCTGACGCAGGCACCGAAATGGGCCTTGGATTCAAGCGGTCAGTGCAAGTAGCTCGGTGAAGGACTCTAGAGGGGTTTTGAAGCCGAGGATTTTGCGGGGCCGGTTGTTCATCTGAGTTGCGACGGCGTCGCAGGTTGCTTGGGTGATTTGAGAGAGATCGGTGCTTTTCGGGAAGTACTCGCGTAACAGTCCGTTGGTGTTCTCGTTGGTGCCGCGCTGCCAGGGGGCGTGCGGATCGCAGAACCACACCTGAACCCCGGTGTCGATGCTGAACTGGGCGTGCTCGGACATCTCTTTGCCTTGGTCCCAGGTGATCGAGCGGATCATCTGACGTGGCAAAGTTTGGATCGCTTCGGCGAGCGCCAGACGGGTTCGTTGCGCTGTGCGGTCCTGGCCGAGGGGGAACAGCACAACGAGGCGGCTGGAACGCTCGACGAGCGTGCCGATCGACGACTTCGACGCCACGCTGCCCAGGATCAGGTCGCCTTCCCAGTCGCCGGGAATGGCGCGGTCGTCCACGTCGGCGGGGCGGTCGGCGATCATCGCCATGTCTTTGATCTTGCCTTTGCCGCTCACCGCCCGGCCCTGTGGCCGGCGGGTGATCCGCCCTGACCGCAGGCAGCTCACGAGCTCTTTGCGCAGCGCCCCACGGCCGTGAACGAACAGCGATTGATAGATCGTTTCGTGTGACACGCGCATGTCCTTGTCGTCGGGGAACTCCAACGGCAATCTTCCCGCGATCTGCTCCGGAGAACTGTGCTGCTCGAGCATGTACTCGACAGCGAGCGCCAACGGCTTGTTCAACGCCAGCTTCTCCGGCTTGGGTCGGGCAGCTCGCCGATGGGTGTGTTGATCTGCCCGCCAAGCCCTATAGCCATCACGGCCGCCGTTACGGGCAACCTCACGCCCGATCGTGGACGGATCACGACCAACACGCCCGGCGATCGATTGGAACGTGTCACCGCGTTCGAGACCGAGCGAGATCTCCTCGCGATCAGCAAGCGACAAACGAGATGACGATCGACCGTCCCAACGAGGTGGCATCCCGCCAGCTTGGGCCACGATCCGAAAAACACTCTGTCTGCTCACACCCAAGGCCAGCGCGACGTCCTCGGCGCGACCACCAGCCACCATCCGACGACGGACCTCCAACCTCACCTCATCCGGCAACCGATTCCACGCCAACCGAATCCCAACCATGACCGACCTCCCTCAGAAGATGCACTCACCGGTTGAGCCCAAGGGCGTATGCGGCCCATTTCGGGGCCAGCGTTCGCCGGGGCCAGCGTTCGGCGGGGCTGGCGGGCGCGGCGAACCTGACCCGTCGGGCGAACCCGAATCAGAAGCGGTCGATGGGGATGTCGAAGTGGGCTTGGG
>JANPOJ010000129.1:0-6149 GCA_031427935.1 Ilumatobacteraceae bacterium
GCTGACGGGACAGACCCCGGACGCAGATCGCCGGCTCGGTGCGCTGTTCTCGTGGAGTTCCGTTGGGCGCGATTCTCGCCACCTGTGGCGTGATATCGATCCCAACGAGGCTGGTCGGGCGCGATTCTTGCCACCGGTGGCGTGCAATCGATCCCAACGAACTTGCCTGTGAAGTGGGACACCTCGACGAGCGCCGAACGGCGCGTCTGCTTCTCAACAGGGCGGGGTCGGGGTATCCGTCGAGCCGGGCGAACCCCGATGGACGGCCGTGCTAGTCGTCGGCGGACGACTTCTCGCGGATCCGAAATGCGGTCCACCGCTTCTCGACCAGCGCGCCCGGGTCGGCATCGCCAACTCGCCGAGCGCCGCGGCCGATGCGCTCCATGTCCATGGTCAGTTCCTCGGCCGGTGGGGCGATGTCGGTCGACAGCGCCGGGCGCAGCGGTGCGACCAGCGTCAGTTCCAGCGATGCCCGTAGCGGCATGCCGAGCGACGACCAGACATCGTGCGGTTGCGGCCCAGCGTCGGGCAACGGCACACCGAGGCGTATCAGCAACGGTTGCACCTCGCCATCGAACACACCGGCGAGATGTTCGGCGGCAACGATCTCGCCCACCAGGCACGCCTCCATCACCCGGCCCAGCAGGCGGTGCTCCTCCTCGACCGACTTCGCCCATGCGCTGACCTGGTAGTGCAACTGGTAGTGGCGCACGGGTGGCTGGCGCCCGCCGACGCGGCCGTCGGCATTCCGCTCGTCGGACCAATCGGCCGCACGCCGACCGATGTCTTCGACGGCGCGGTGCAAGAAGCATGACACCGCCGGACGCTTCACGGCCTTGGCCCATTCCTCGGTGGGTGTCTCGAAGGTCACCGATGTCCCCGCGTCGAGCACCGAGACGAGGAAGTTGGAGAGCGATCGGTCTGCGTCTGCGATCACCACGAAAGTGTCTGCCGCCCACCGGCGAGACGAAAGACGTCAACGGACACGCCGACCTGCCCATTCGTGCACGTCGCATTGCCCGACCCGAGGATCGACCGCACCTTCCGGCAGTAGGAGGTGTGGCAGAAGATGCACACAACCACGGGCCGCGAGCCCGAGGTGCACGATCCGTATCGTCCGACGAAGGAGTACCACCCATGCCGACCTATTTGTCGCCCGGCGTCTACATGGAGGAGGTGTCGTCTGGTTCGAAGCCGATCGAGGGTGTCGGTACCGCCGTCGCCGCTTTCGTCGGATTTGCCGAGAAGGGCCCCGCCAACCAACCCACCCTCGTGACCAACTGGACCCAGTTCACCCAGAACTTCGGCGATTTCGTCGAAGGGTCGTACCTGGCTCACGCGGTGTACGGGTACTTCCTCAACGGAGGCGGTGCGGCCTACGTCGTCCGCATCGGAAGTAACGACGCCGACGATTCCGCGAAGGCCGCAGTCGCCCACGGCGAGCTCCCCGCAGGCGAAGGCAAGGCCGGACTGGTCGTCAAGGCGTTGGAGAGCGGCCCGGCCGGCGACGGCCTCACGGTCGAGACCACGGACCCATCGGAGCCCGGAGAGAACAACGACCAGTTCAAGTTGGTCGTGAAGCGTGGCGAGAAGGTCGAGGAGACGTTCGACAACGTCACGCTGCGCAAGGGCGCCAACAACGTGGCCACACGAGTGAAGGCCGACTCGAAGTTGATCTCCGTCGAAGAGGTCCGCGGTGGCGGCACGATGGAGTTGCGCCGGGACTCGCGCATCAATCTCTCCGGTGGAACGGGCATTCCCGACAACATGCAGGTGTCGGCTGCGGACTACGTCGGTGACTCCTCGGACCGCACCGGCTTCGGAGGCTTGGAGGCAATCGACGAGGTCACGATGCTCGCCGTCCCCGACCTCACCGCAGCGCTGGAGCAAGGCATGATCGACATGGAGGGCTTCAAGGCCGTGCAGTTGGCGATGATCGCCCACTGCGAGCTGATGGCCGACCGCGTTGCCATCCTCGACCCGCCGCCATCGTTGAACGCACAACAGATCAAGGATTGGCGCGTCAACGAAGCGGGCTACGACAGCAAGTACGCCACGCTGTACTGGCCGCGGCTGAAGGTGATGGACCCCACCAAGGGCAAGGCGATCTTCGTTCCGCCATCTGGCCACATGGCCGGCGTGTGGGCCCGCAACGACGACACCCGCGGCGTGCACAAGGCACCGGCCAACGAGGTCGTGCGCGGCGCGATCTCGCTGGAGCTGAACATCACCAAGGGCGAGCACGACCAACTGAACCCGATCGCCGTCAACTGCGTGCGCTCGTTCCCCGGTCAGGGCATCCGCGTGTGGGGTGCTCGCACGCTGTCGAGTGATCCGGAATGGCGCTACCTCAACGTTCGCCGCCTGTTCAACTTCGTCGAGGAGTCGATCCTGTCGGGGACGAACTGGGTGGTGTTCGAGCCGAACGATCCGAAGTTGTGGGACTCCGTTCGCCGCACCGTCACCATGTTCCTTCGCAGGGTGTGGCGTGACGGCGCGCTGTTCGGCCGCACACCGGGTGAAGCCTTCTTCGTGAAGTGCGACGAGGAGAACAACCCTCCCGAAAATCGCGATGCCGGGATCTTGACCGTCGAGATCGGGATCGCCCCGGTGAAGCCGGCCGAGTTCGTCGTCTTCCGTATCAGTCAATTCTCCGGCGGCGCCGGACTCGAGGAATGAGGAGCCTGACCAATGGCTGAGAGCAGTCCAATCACCGCGGCACGGTTTTCGATCACCGTTGACGGCTACGAGATCGCTTCGTTCTCGGAGCTGCAAGGCATCCGCACCGAGATCAAGACGGTCGAATTCGTCGAGTCAGGCGAAAAGGGCCTGGTGCAGATGAACATCCCATCCAATCCGGTCCTCGCGACGATCGTGTTGAAGCGGGCCCAAACCCAGGATCCGCAGATGTGGACCTGGCACGAGACCGCCCGCTTCGGCGAGATGGGCGCAGCACGCAAGAGCTGCTCCCTCGTCATGTTCGACGCTGCCGGCAAGCCCGTTGCTCGGTATCACCTGGAGAACGCCTGGCCGTGCAAGATCGAGCTCGGCGCGCTGCGCGCCGGGTCGTCCGAAGTGCTGACGGAGACGGTCACGATCGTGTGTGATCATCTGCAGCGAGTGGCGGCGTGAGCACGCCGATGCTCGAACGTTCGATGGGCGGCGCACCGTCGGCCGAACGGCCCTCCTCATCCGGTTTGGCATTGAGCACCAAGTTCCCGTTCACCCTGCCTCGCGGTTACGTCGACGATCGCGGCCAGTTGCATCGCGAAGGTGTGATGCGACTGGCCACGGCCGGCGACGAGATCTGGCCGCAGACCGACGCGCGGGTGCGAGAGAATCCCGCGTACCTCTCGGTGCTGTTGCTGACGAGGACGGTGACCAACTTGGGGTCTCTGCCCGAAGTCGACAGTCGCGTGATCGAGAACCTGTTCGCCTCCGATCTGGCGTTCCTGCAGGATCTCTACCGTCGCATCAACCAAGACGGCGGCACGCGGGTCGACGTCACCTGCCCCAAGTGCGCTCATGGATTCGCCGTCGACATCAGCGGAGATGCGCCGGGGGGATCATGACGTACGCGACCGCGCAGTTGGTGGAAGAGGTCGCGTACGTCGCTTACTACTTCCACTGGCCGCTCGAATCGATCCTGGCGATGGAGCATCCGCTGCGGCGGACCTTCATCAACGCGATCGGTGACATCAATCGAAACATCAACGGCCCCGGTATCTGATGAAATGGCCGTTCGCCCGTCACGCCCAGTCCCCCGAGTCACCGACCGGGGATGCAGGGTCGGTCACGACCGCTGAGCCGACGCGGCCAGCAGTCGCCGCACCGGCGCGCCGCGACTGGGCGACATTGCCGCCGCTGAAGGTGGCAGGCGGGCGACCGATCGAACTGACTGCAGCCACGCAGGCGTTCGCACAGGGATTGGCCACCCGACAGGTGCTGGTGCGTTCGGCCCGGCTCGAGCACGTACGTCAGATGGATGCGCCGAGTGGCTCGTTCCGTGGTGTACTTGCCCCGGCAGTGTCCGACCATGGTGATACGACGCCGGAGCTGCAGGAACCATCGGCGCTGCCGGCGATCGAGCACCGCCAGCTCTCGCCCGTCGCCACCGACAAGCGCGAGGCGCACTCCCTGTCACTGTCGCCGGTCGAGCAACTGCTGGCGATCGGCGAGCCCGCACAACCGGGTGCCGGCCCGGCCACCCCCGTGGACGTGATCGTCACGCCGGTACCGACCACCGACCACGAGTCGAGTGACGGCGGCGGCCCCACCGGGCAACGCCGTGCACGTCTCGCCGACTCGCGGCGTCAGGGCCTCGGGCCGGCCTACCACGGCCCCCTCCCCGAGGCCATGCGCGCCGAGCGCGAGCGGGCCGAGACGCCAACCACGGAGTCGGTGCCCGGCGACATGCGCGCCACGATGCGCGACGTGCTGGGGATCGACGTCGGCGACCGCCTCGTGCACCGCGGCCCGGCTGTGTCGGCCGAGGCGCGGGCAATGAATGCACAGGCGTTCACCCGCGATGGCGAGGTGCACGTCGCCGACGAGGTCGGCCCGCTCGACCAGCCGACAGGGCGGGCGACGCTGGCCCACGAGTTGACCCACGCCGCGCAGCAGATCGTTCGGGGCCCGTTGCCCGACGAAGGCAGCGACGTCGGTCGGGCTCTCGAGGCCCATGCCCAACAGGTCGAGCAGTACGTCCGTGGCGACGGCGGAGCGCCGAAGCCATCGGCCGAGTTGTTGCACACCCGGCCACCGAGCGCCGACTCCGCTGATGCCGAGCTGGCCGCATCGACCAAGCAGATGATGCGCGAGCTCGTCGACAGCGGCTTGGCCCGCGCCGACGGCAACGGCGGGATCATCTTCACGATGCCGCCATCGTCGATGACCGCAGCAACCGGCACTCAGCGGCTGACGGCGAGCGCCCCGGCCGCACACCCCGGCGCAGCTGCCCAGCACGAGAACTGGAGCGGGGCCGGCATGTTCGCCAACAACCTCGCCCAAGGCGTTGGCAACGACCTGATGGGCATGGCCGGTTCGGTGTTCGGCTTCAGCGACGAGTTCATGGGCGAGCAGCGCCACTCCTTGGCCAACCAGAACCGCGAGTTCGAACGCAACCAGACCCAGCAGGCGTACACCGAGTTGCGTATGGAGCACCTCCGCACCGCGGCACTGCAGCAGTTCAACGACGAGTCTTCGCTGCACGGTCACGGACGTGTGGAGTCCCTCGACGAGAGCACGACGTCGGCGATCCACGCTCGCGTCGAGCACGAGGTCGACGCGCGGGTGCAGCTGTTGCGAGAGCAGACCGCCATCGCCCTGCGACAGCTCAACGAAGCCAGGGTCGCGCGCAGCGAGGCTGCGCTCGAAGAAGTGCCCGACGAGAGCTACGACGCCGCCTTCCACCGCCTGTTCGATGATCCCAACAACGACGCCGTGCCGACCGAGACCGAGTTGTTGACCGCCCTGACCCGCGTGCCCACCACCGGCACCGGAACCGGTGCGCGTCCGGGCGGCGGCACTGGGCCCGGAGCCCGCCCTGGTGGCGGGCCGCGTGGAGTGCCCGGCGGATCCGGCACGCCGACCGGAGCCGCAACAGGTCACCCCGCTGGAGCGGGGGCAGGCTCACCGACGGGCACCGGTGCTGGAGCTGGAGCCCACACGCCGGGTGGATCAGGCGCCGGCGCCGGCGCAGCAGCCCACGCCGAGGAGCACTGGCGCACCGACGCGACGATGACGGGTCGATTCGGCGCACTCGGCGAGGCGTTGGCGGGAGACATCGCCCACACCGAGCTCGGGTTCCTCGGTTCGATGCTCGGCTTCGACAGCGCGTTCGAGCGCGGCTTGCACGACCAGCTCACACCCCACCATGCAGCTGCCGGAGCTGCCGGCGCACACGGGGCCGCTGGGGCTCATGCTGCCGGCGCACATCCCGATGCGGCCCACGCCGGCGCCGCCGCACACACCGACGCGGCCCACGGCGCGACCCATCCCGGAGCCGCACACGACGCCGTCGAGAACATCGTCGGCGATCCGTATGCGCTCGACGAACTGGCCACCCGTCTCTATCCCACCATCCGCAGCAGATTGCGCCAGGAACTGCTGATCGACCGCGAGCGGGCGGGCCTGCTCGCCGATTTCCG
>JANPOJ010000130.1:0-1684 GCA_031427935.1 Ilumatobacteraceae bacterium
CGAACAGGTTGCCGCCTGACGTAAAGGGGACCGTGAATCGCCCAACAGTCGGGACCCGAGGTGACTGCGTGATCGACCCGCCCTGGTCCTTGAACTTCTTGTTGAAGACCTCCGACGACAAGAACCTGGCGAAGCCCGGGCCGAGGATGTTGATCGCCACGCCGGAGATCACATGATCGACACCGAACTGCACGGTGGCGATGGCGTGCAACAACCCGCCCAGCGCGCCGCCGAGTGCGCCAAAGAACAGACCCCACCAGGCACCGAACTGCAGCGCACCCCAGGCGCCGAACCACGTGCCGAGCACCATCATCCCCTCGAGCCCGATGTTGACGACCCCAGCGCGTTCCGCGAACAGCCCGCCGAGGCCGGCCAGCAGGATCGGGACACCCCAGCGCAACATCGCCCGCGACGACCCCTCGGCCGTCAGCAGGCTGGTGTCGTCGAATCCCTGCACGATGTTGAGCACGGCGATACCGACGACCGCGTACAGCATCCAACGTGCCCACGCCGGCATCTTCCTCGCATAGCTGACGATCGTCATGCGGTGACCCCGCCAATCGCCGCAGAGGCGGCCTTGGCCTCTTCTCGGTCACGCACGCGTTGCGTGATCTGGTAGGCAACCACCGCAGCCAGGATGATCAGGGCCTGCATGATCTGCACGATCTCGCGCGACGCCGAGCCGGTGTTCTGCAAGATGCCCGAGGAGATGTCGAGGAAGGCGAAGATCAGCGCTGCGATTGCGGCACCGACCGCGCTGTTCCGTCCCAACAGGGCGACGGCGATCCCGGCGAAGCCGAGGCCTTGGATGGGGTTCGACGGGAACAGGCCGCTACTCATGACCTCGGTCATGCCCACCAACCCGGCGACTGCGCCCGACAGCACCATCGCGGTCACGATCATCCGTTTCGGCGCAACGCCGCCGGCGCGGGCGGCGAACGGGTTGGCGCCGCTGGCGCGAAGGTCGAACCCGAAACGTGACCGGTTGAGCAACACGTGATAGGTGATGCCGACGGCGATGGCGACCACCAGCACGCCTGTGAGTTTGCGGTCGCGGCCGATGTCTCTGGTGAAGATCTCGACGATCTTGTTGAGGTTGGGAATGCGGCCCGACTTGGGGATTTCGGCGGTTCCGACTCGGGTGACGTTGCCGCTGACACCGCCACCCGCCTGCCACGCCTTCAACCCGGCGACGATGAGGCCGGATACGGCGATGGCGTTGAGCATGATCGTGCCGATCACCTCGCTGATCCCACGACTGACCTTCAACACTCCTGCCACACCGGAATACGCGGCTCCGACCGTCATGGCCACGAGGAAGATCACCGCGACGTGGAGAGGTGCGGGCAGGTGGATCACGCCACCGACCTCGGCGGCGACCAGCGCAGCCAGTAGGTACTGGCCTTCGACGCCGATGTTGAACAGGTTCATGCGGAAGCCGATGGCGGCCGCGATGCCGGAGATGAACAACGGCGTTGCCCGGTTGAGGATGTCGACCATCGTCTCGAGCTTGCTGGCGTTGTTGAGCATGTCGCCGTACGCCCGCAGCGGGTTGCTCCCTGCCACAAGGAGCACGATCGACGACGCGACGACCGCGAACACGAGAGCCATCAGCGGTGCGGCGGCACCCAGCCCGATGCGACGGAACAAGGACCTCATGCGGCGCCCTCCTGCAACGCTGCAC
>JANPOJ010000131.1:0-3962 GCA_031427935.1 Ilumatobacteraceae bacterium
CATCTCGACACCCTGCAGGCCCATCACGCGATAGCTCTCCGGCCACCGCCGGTCGTTGCAGATCATCATCCCCATCAGGCCACCGAACGCCCGCCACACACCGAACCCGTCGGGTGATTGTTCGAAGTAGTACCGCTCGGCATGCTGGAACGGGCGATCGGGCTCGTTGTGCTCGTGCCCGGGGATGTGGGTCTTGGTGTAGGTGGCCACGATCGAGCCGTCGCGCTCGACCAGGGTCTGCACGTTCCAACGATGTCCGGCGTCGTCGAGCAGCGCGTACCCGATGCAGAACCCGATGCCCAATCGGCGGGCCTCGTCGAACAGCGGTTGGGTTGCCGCGTTCGGCATCGAGCGCTCGTACCAGTGGTCGGCCTCGGCGATGTCGTCGACGAACCAGCGTGGAAAGAACGTCGTGAGGGCGAGCTCCGGGTACACCACCAACTCGACGCCGTGCTGCGCTGCTTGATGGAGCAGCGCGATCATCCGCGTCACCACCTGATCGCGCGTGTCGTCGCGTTGCACCGGCCCGAGTTGCGCGGCGGCGACGGTGAGGACTCGAGGCACGTTCGTAAACTACCCGCCGCTCTCGGCCTTGCAGCGCTGGCCGAGGGCGGCGAACTCGGCAGCTTCCTCCGGCGTCAGCTCAGGTCGATCGAAGAACCCTTTCAGTTCCTCGTTGCTCTTGCGATCGAAGAATGCAGACACGACGCATTCGGCGGTCTTGTCGTCGAGGCCACCGTCCTGCAACTGCTTCACCAGCGAGTCGCGAGCCTCGTCACGGGGCTGCGAACCGCATCCAGCCACGGCGACAACGAGCACGGCGATCAGTACGCACCGACCGACCACCTTCATCGCCGCAGGCCGCGATCGATCACGTTGCGCGTGACCTGCCCGACCAGCGGGTCGCCGACGAGACCGAAGACCCAATCGGTCGAGCCGATCGTGAACACCTCGCCGCCCTCGTCGCCGTACGGTCGACAGGTCAACATCACGGCGTTGCCGTGCCTGCAGAGCGCCAAGGTGTCGTTGTCGACCCGACCGTGGAGGCGACCGGCGATGAACTCGAGATCACCCTGATCATCGAGCGCAGCGATCGACGCCGGGTACTCCCCCATCGCCAGGTTCGACGACGGTGTGAACGCCACCACCTCGATGTGCTCGGGCGTGCCGTCGCCACCGATCGCGATCGGCAACTGATACGCATCGAAGCCCAACCGGCACCCGACCGTCTCGTAGCCGACAACGCCGTCGTCGACACCCAACAGGTCGCCGTACCGCAACCCGGTACCGGCGAACATCCAGTGGTCGTTGCGATACACCGTGAACGCCCCGGAACCCCGCGGTGTAGCTGCACCGAAGCGGCTGTACAACCCGTAGGCCGAGCCCGCACCCAGCAGGGCGGTCTCCGGAAGCGCCACCAACGGGTCGGCCCACATGCCGGTCATCGACACCTGCGCCTCGGTGCCCACCACCGGGTCGACCTCGTGGGCGTGGTACTTGTGGCAGACCATCGCCCGGCCACCGTCTTCCAGGCGGACCTGCCAGAACATCGTGTTGCCCGACAGGCTGGCGTAGTTGCCGCCAGTGTGAACGTGGGCCTCGATCGCCGCCCGCTGCCCGGCCGACCAGTACTCGTCGTGGCCGACACCGAGAACGAGGTCGTAGCCGGCAGCGATCTCGGGATCACGGTCGAGGTCGCTCGACACCGCGTAATCGAATTCGTATCCCTCCGCCTCCGCCCACTCGACGAAACGGCGCTCGTAGGTGAACCACCCGGCTGACCCCATGAAGCCCGGGTAGCCGTTGGCGAATCGGTACTGCTGGTAGATCAGCCCATCGACATCGGGCTCCTCGCGGCGGTACGTGGGACGCGACTTGCGATCGTCGCGCTCGGTTGCCGGCCGCACCAGCATCCCGCGCCCGAACGGCCGGGCGAACGACACTCGCGATCCCCCCGTGTACAGGCTTCGCCCACCCCAGCTGTTGTAGGCGTTGTAGGTGTTGGTCGCCAGCACCAGCAACGCCGACGCACGGTGCTGCCCGGCACGCACGACGAAGCCTGCGTAGCCGCGATCACCCGCCGGGGAGGCGCCCCGTGGGGAGAGGGTGACGAGATAGAAGCCGCTGCGCCAGGCGTCATCGATCGGGATCGTCACCGAGACGGGCCAGCCGCACCCGTTCGAATCAGCGTCGTCGGGAACTGGTTGTTCCTCGCCGATGAGATCGGCCGCGCTCCACATCAGTTCGAGCTCGGGCCCCCACCGATGGATCGCGATGTCGTACCGATCGGCGCGACTGGAGACATGCAGTGTCATCGTCTCGCCCGGTGCACAGCTGAGCGCCCCGCAGTACGCCTCGACCGCGTCGTAGCGCGTGATGTCGTCGGTCATGGTCGATCACCGTAACGGCAACCGCACTGGCTCGATTCAGCAGGGCATGGCCGTGACAGAATCGCCGGGTGCCCCTACATCCCCAGGCGGAATCACTGCTCGCCCTGATGGCCGCGCTCGGCGAGCCGCCCCTGGAGGCGTGCAGCGCGGCGCAGGCCCGCGACATCCGCGCCAAGCGGCAGCGGCCATCGACGGAACCGATCCATCACACGCGCGATCTCGATGCCGGCGGCGTGCCGGCCCGGCTCTACCGACCCAACGATCGCGACGACCTCGGCCTGCTGGTGTTCCTGCACGGTGGCGGATGGGTGCTCGGCAACCTGGAGACACACGACAACCTCTGCCGCATCCTGGCCAACAGCAGCGGTCAGGCGGTGCTGAGTGTCGATTACCGGCTGGCGCCCGAGCACCAGTTCCCCGCACCATTGGACGACGCTGTCACGGCGACTCGATGGGCGCATGCCAAGGCGACGTCGCTCGGATGCTCGCCGGAGCGGCTCGCGATCGGGGGCGACTCGGCAGGCGGCACCCTGGCGATCGTGGTCGGGCACCTGTCGCCGGCGCCGCTGCGGTACCAACTACTCGTCTATCCCGCCACCGATCTCACGTGCAGCTTTCCCAGCTTCACCGAGAACTCCGAAGGACCACAACTGACCGCGGCAGGCATGCGGTGGTTCATCAACCACTACCTCGGCGGTACCCCGACGAGCGTGAACGATCCGCGAGTGTCGCCGCACTTCGCCGCCGACCACGTGCTGGCCAAGTCGCCGCCGACGTTGTTGATCACCGCGCAGTACGACCCGCTGCGCGACGAGGGCGATGCGTACGCGGCCCGGCTCGCCGCGCTGGGCGTGCCAACCAGCCACGTGCGCTTCAGTGGGATGTACCACGGGTTCTTCTCACTCGCCGACTTCCTCGACGATGCCGTGGCCGCCAACCACCTCGCCGGCGCCGCACTCGGTCGCGTGCTGAGTCGCTGACCCGTCAGCCGGGCACGAACCCGATGGCGTCGATCTCCAGCCCACAGTCCATCGGGGTCCTGCCGGCCTGCATGCGCGTCCTGGTCGGCAGCGATTCGTCACTGCTGAAGTAGCTGCGATAGATCCGGTCGAACGCCTCTTGATCCGACTGGTCCTTCAGCCACACGACGACCTTCAACAAGCAGTCCATGTTCGAGCCGGCTGCTTCCACCAACAACTTCAGGTGATCCATCACGCATCGGGCCTGCACGTCGAACGGAGTCGGTGGGAACGGTGGGATGGGCTCGCCGGCCGCCCGCGCCGCACGCAGACAAGCGGAGTACTCCACGTCGAACGGTGGCAGGCCCGACACGTACACCATGTCGCCGTAGCGAACGCACAGGTTGAACGGCCCACCCGTCGTCGGCACGTCCGCACTGATCACCTGCTTGTCCATACAGAATCCCCCTCGAGGTCGACCCAGCTTGGCATCGCCGACCGCTGAACCGTCGAGGCAAGTCAACTCCACGGCGCGGGTGAACACGGCGTCGAGCATCGGCTCGGTCAGGCGCCCGGTGAACGTGTTCTGCTGGCTGGGATGGAACGAGCACAA
>JANPOJ010000132.1:0-1599 GCA_031427935.1 Ilumatobacteraceae bacterium
AGAAGAAGCTCAGCGACGCTGGGCTTGCCGATGGTTTCGATCTCGACGCGACCTACCCCGATGCCAATGTGTACGGCGTCGATTTCAACCTGATGATGCAGAAGATCCAGCAGGACCTCGTCAAGGTCAACATCAACCTGAAGCTGACGCCGGTGCAGTTCCCTGAATGGGCCGATCGAATCAACGCCAAGGGCATTCCCGTCACGGCGGTGTACTTCGCGCCGGACCACACCGACCCGAGCCAGTACATCCAGTACTTCGGGGAGATCCCGGGGTCGTCGTGGGCAGGTCGTGGTGGTGGCGGTGATGCCGGCAAGCCGCTCGACAACCCGAAGGAGTCCGAGTTGCTCGCCACAGCGCTCGCCTCATCGGGTGATGCCAGGACTCAGGCGTACACCGATCTCGGCAAGCAGATGATCGACGATGCGGTCATCGTGCCAATCGTCAACCCGCAACTGGTGCTGGCAACGGCATCCGACATCACGGGCATGCACTACAGCGCATGCTGCAACCTCGACCTCGGTTTGCTCGGTCTCGCAGGCTGACCAGGAAGCCTGGCAGTCTTGCTGCTGTGAGGCGATTCATCCTTCGTCGGCTCGCGGCCATGCCCTTGCTGCTGCTCGGGATCGTCACGATCGCGTTCTGCATCTCGAGACTGATCCCGGCCAACCCGTTGGTCGCCATCGTCGGCGAGCGCAGCCTCAACAACGCCAAGGTGGTGGCCGCCGCCAAGACCCGTTGGGGTCTCAACGGGTCACTGCCCGAGCAGTACCTGGTGTACATCAAGAACCTGTTGAAGGGTGACCTCGGCACGTCGTTCCGCACTCGTCAGCCCGTCACTCACGACCTGCTCCACCGTCTGCCGGCGACGCTGGAGCTGGCCGCCGGTGCGCTGTTGATCGGTGGCGTCGGGGGTGTCGCGCTCGGCGCCTACGCGGCTAGCAAGAAGGACAAGCCGGCCGATCACATCAGTCGTGGGTTCTCGTTGCTGGGATCGTCGCTGCCCGTGTTCTGGATCGGCTTGGTGTTCCTGTTCGTGCTGTACGCCCGGCTCGGGTGGTTCCCTGGGCCCGGGCGTCTGCCGCCGCGGACCAAGCCGCCCAATGACGTGACCGGCTTCTACACGATCGACTCGTTGCTCGACGGCAACTTCACGCTCTTCCGACAATGCCTCTGGCGGCTGGTGATGCCGTGCTTCGTGCTCGGCTGGGCCTACATGGGTCAACTGTCGCGGCTCGTCCGCGCGGCGATGCTCGACGAGATCAACTCCGACTACGTGCGCACTGCACGGGCCAAGGGCCTCGCCGAGCGGTTGGTCATTCGTCGCCATGTGTTGCGCAACGCCTGGCTCCCCACGCTGACGATCCTCGGCTTCTCGTTCGCCCAGTTGCTGACGGCCTCGGTGCTGACTGAGACGATCTTCCAATGGAACGGCATCGGCTCCTATGCCGTTCAGGCGGCCAACACGCTCGACTTCCCTGCGGTCAACGGCGTGTCGCTGTTCGCCGGGTTGGCGTTCCTGCTGGCCAACCTCACCACCGATGTGCTCTACGCCGTCGCCGACCCGAAGATCCGGCTGGCATGAGCCTGCTGTCAACG
>JANPOJ010000133.1:0-4078 GCA_031427935.1 Ilumatobacteraceae bacterium
CAGTTGTTCCTCAGCGTCCGCCACCTTCTCGGGTGATGCCGAATCGACGAAGATCACGTCGGTCAGTGGCTGACCCAGCAGCGGTGTCATCACCACGTCGGCCTCGGCGAAGGTCGTGGCGATCGCCGGCTCGTCTGCCCGCAACCTGGCCAGCATGTTGACGTACTGCGAACCTTGGCCGGTGTAGAGGAAGGCAACCTTGCCGGGCACGCCGTGGCCGCGGAAGACGCCACGGCCCTGGAGCATCTTCCACGCCAAGCCACCCTGCGCCAGCGCATCGAGCGCCTTTGCCGCCTTGTCGGCCAGTTCGGCGGCGTCGCCGTAGTCGATTGCGACGCGCTCGACTGCGGCCAGCGCATCGGCGCTCGGCGCCTCTGGCGCTGGTGCTCGGCCGGCGGCGGCCTCGGCTTGAACGGCGCGCAGTTGCTCGCCGAGTCCGGCCTCGGTTGCGGCGCCGAGCAGCAACGCTCCACGCAGCGGTGCCTTGGCGACGGGGGCCTTCATCTCGCTCGTGGCGAAATCGGCGCCGACGGCGAGGGCGCGGGGGCGGTTGGTGGGCAGCCGACCTGGCACGTACTCCTCCAGCACCGCGTGGAAGTTGGTGCCCCCGAAGCCGAACGCGCTCACGGCCGCGCAGCGCACCTTTCCGGCCGGCACCTTCCAGTCGGTCAGCTCCGTGTTCACATGGAACGGCGAAGCGGGCCAATCGATGTTTGGGTTGGGTTCATGGAAGCCGAGGCTGGGCGGGATCTTCTTGGCGTGCAGGGCCAGCGTGGCTTTGAGTAGTCCGGCGGCGCCTGCCGCTGCCTTCAGGTGACCGATGTTCGACTTCACCGAACCGAGGGCGATGCTGCCGCGGGCGATGTCGGCCGAGGCGAACACGTCGGCGATGCTGCTGGCTTCGACGACATCGCCGACCCGCGTCGACGTGCCGTGCGCCTCGACCATCGAGCAACATTCGGGTGACAGACCGGAGTTGTGCCAGGCGCGCTCGACCGCCAGTCGCTGGCCAACCGGGTTCGGAGCAGTGATGCCCTTGCCGCGGCCGTCGCTTGCTGCACCAATGCCGCGCACCACCGCGTAGATGCGATCGCCGGCCTGCTCGGCGTCGGCCAGTCGCTTGAGGATGAACAGCGCCGCCCCTTCGCCCATCACGAAGCCGTCGGCACCAGCGTCGAACGGCCGGGTGCCAGTGGCGGAGAGTGCGCCGATCTTGCAGAACTTGACGAACGTCGATGCGCCCATGTTGCGATCGATGCCCCCCGTGATCGCCACATCGAACTCGCCGGCGGCGAGGCCGGCGATCGAAGCATCGAACGCGGCCAGCGCGGAAGCGCAGGCGGCATCGACGACGAAGTTGGGGCCGTGCAGGTCGAAGAGATTGGCGACGCGCCCGGCGATGCAGTTGCCCAACTCGCCGGGCATCGTGTCCTCCGTGAGTGCGGGTGTGATGCCGTCCATCCGACCGTGCAACTCCGTGGCGATGGCGGTCCGAAGGTCGAGGGGCAAACCGGCGAACGAGGGTGCATCCCCGAGCTGGCGAGCGATTTCCGGGAAGGCGATCCGAAGGGCAGTTTGATAGTGCCGCTCGCCGCCCATGGCGTTGCCGAAGATGACAGCGGTTCGCTCGGTGTCGAGTGTGCGGGTTGGCCAGCCGTAGTCGACGAGCGCGGCGTGGGTGCAAGCAACCGCCCACTTCTGGGCGTCGTCCATGGCGTCGCCGACCTTGGGCGGGATGGGGAGGTGCCACTCGAGGGGTGCCCAGTTCCAGTCGCGCACCCAACCGCCGATCTTCGAGTAGGTCCGCTCGGGCGCCTTGTGGTCAGGGTCGTAGTAGAGGTCGGGATCCCATCGGTCCCGTTGTGTTTCGCTGATCGAGTACCGGCCCTCTTCGAGGTTGTGCCAGAACGCAGCGACATCGGGGGCGTCAGGCAGGATGGCGCTCACGCCGACGATTGCAATGGGCAGTGTGGGCTCGCTCATGATGTCCTTCCGTAGAGTGCGGCGGCCACCGCGTCCATGTCGTCGATCAGGCCGTGTTGCGCGGCCAGCACTTCGGTCAGCCCGACGCGCCGGGCGAGGTCCGCGTCCACATCAGGGCTTCCGCCGTGCACCCATCGAAGGCCTTCACTCGCCACCTTCAGGGCAACTTCTCGCCCGAACACACGGCCCATCGCCGCCAGCGCAGAGCCATCGAAGCGATGGTCACCTTTTTCGGGCAGGGTGCCCGAGGCCGCACGTGCCGCGCGGCGCGAGAGGGCGGCGGCACACTCGGTCCATGCCACCAACTCGCCAAGGCGGAACAACACATGCTGGTTGCGGGTGAGACGGCCGACGCGGCAGGCCTCCATGATCTCGGCGAGGGCGTGGTGAGCCAGGGCCGCAACATCGGCGCCGACAGCGGGATCGGTCCGGTGGAGCGCTTCGAGGGCCTCTGCCTGATCGTGGTAGTAGCGGCCGGAGGTCTTCAGGTGCTGCTGCCAACGGTCGCGGCCGATGGTCATCTCCATGATCTCCGACGTGCCCTCGTAGATCGTGGTGATCCTCACGTCGCGCTTGATCTTTTCGACCATGTAGTCGTGGGTGTAGCCGTACCCGCCAAGCGCCTGGATCGCCGCGTCGGCCGCACTGTTCCCGGCCTCCGTCGCCATGTACTTGGCGATGGCCCCCTCGGTGTTGAACAGCCCGTCGTTGTGGTCGATGTGCTCGGCCGTCTCCTCGATGTAGGCCCGGGCCGCCTCGAGGTGGGTGGCGTGCGGGACGATCAGCTTGTGGGTGTAGCCCTGCTTCTCCGAGAGGGGTCCGCCCGCCTGGATGCGTTCGGCGGAGTACGGGATCGCCCGGTCGAGCGCCGCCCAACCTGCGCCGAGGCCAAAGGCCGCCACCATCAATCTCGTGTAGCCGAACACCTGCTGAGCTTGCACGAGGCCTTGACCCTCGACTCCGCCGACGAGTCGATCAACATCGACCAAAACGTCGTCGAGGAAGAGGGCAGCGGTGTTGCTGAGCCGAATGCCGTGTTTGTTCTCGTGTTCGCCATGGGCGAAACCGGGGAGGTCACGATCGAGCACGAACCACGACGGTCCACCCGGTGCTTTGGCCAGAATCGAGTACAGATCGGCAACGCCCCCGTTGGAGATCCACTGCTTTTGCCCGGTGATGCGATACCCGACGACCACGTCGTTCTCGATCACGGGCACCGCCACGGTCTTCAGGGCCCCGAGGTCGCTTCCGGCCTCAGGCTCGGTCGCGCCGTATGCCATCAGCAACCCTTCGTCGGCGATGCGGGTCATCCACTGCTTCACCTGCTCTGGCGTGCCACCGACGAGGATCGGGTCGCTACCCAAGAACGTGGCGAGCACGGCCGTGGCGACACCGACGTCGATGCGAGCCATGCGTTCGCAGACCCGGTAGATGTCGAAGGTGCCGCCGCCCATGCCGCCGTACTCCTCGGCGATGAACAGGAGCTGGACGCCCAGTTCGCTGCTGCACATCTTGTGGATCAACTCGGCCGGGAACTCGTCGGCTTCGTCGAGCTTGATGAGCACATTCTCTGGCAGTTCTCGACGGGCGAATTCCGTGATCGAGTCAAGGATCATGTCGAGGGTCTCCGGATCGAGACCTGGACCGAAACCGAAGGTCATTGCTTCCACCTTTCGGGTCGCGGCCGAGTGTGGCCGCAGGCCTCGTGGTTCGAGTCAAACGTACGGAAGATGAGGCGCAAGGGGCAGTGCCGATGTACCCGAATACCGATGAAATTCGCGGTGCTGGCATCGTGTGTGTGCGATGCTGGCCCGATGCTTCGGTGGCACTCGCTCGGTGAGCGCAGCGTGCCCGAGGCCCGCGACTGGTTGGCCGCCGGCGAGATCGCACGAGTGGCGGCGATGCGGTTCACGAAGCGTCGGAGCGAGTGGCTGCTGGCCCGATGGACGGCCAAACAGACACTTGCCGCCGAACTCGGTCTCGCTGACGATCCGGCTTCTCTCGCGCGGATAGAGATCCGTACGATCATCGGCGGGGAAGCACAGGGGGCACCGGAGGTGTTCGTCGACGGTCTGCGCTACGAGATCGGTGTCTC
>JANPOJ010000134.1:0-17734 GCA_031427935.1 Ilumatobacteraceae bacterium
GTCCGGAGTGATGTGTGGGGCGCAGTTGCGCCGTTCTGTAGGCGCGTCGTCCCTCGGAGCAGCGTCGGGCGCGATTCAGGTACTCCCAGTAATCACACCTCGCCCGACCAGGTTCAACGGGTTCGATTTCGGGACCTCCAGTACCGAAATCGCGCCCAACGAGCGCCCACGAGAACCGCACGCCGAGCCGGCGTCTGCATCCGTGGTGTTTCCCCTCAGCACCGTGCGCAGATGGGGCAAATGTTGGCTGGGGATGTCTAGACGGTGCCTCGCACGGCCCAGGCCAGGGCGGTGAGGACGAATGGTGCTGTCGGTAGCAAGCTGCGGCACAGCTCGCGGAGCTCGGTCTGGTGGGCGGAGTCCAGACCCGTCACGTAGCTGCCGGCGGGTCCGACGCCGAGCGTGTACGGCTCCCACCACTCGTCGAAGCTGTGATGCTCGACACTGATCGACAGCGCGGTGTCTTCGACGTTGCCCAGCCCGGCCTCGTGAAAGAGCTGTGCGAGGTGGCCCTCGCGGGCGCCGGCCATTCCCGCCTCGCCCCCAACCTCCGGGTCGAGTTGGTGGGCGGCATGCCAGAACACGCTCAGCGGTCCCTTCCCGCCCTCGTGATCCCAGACACAGGCGGCGACGACACCTCCGCTGCGAGTGACCCGGCCCATCTCTCGAATTCCAGCGACCGGGTCGGCCATGAAGTGCACGACCAGTTGTGCCAGTGCTGCGTCGAACTCGCCGCCGCCGAACGGGAGGTGCTCAGCGGCGGTGCGTTGCACGGTGACCGCCGGGTGGCGCTCTTGTGTCGCGGCGACGAAGGGCTCCGAGGGGTCGACGGCGCACACTGCTGCGGGTCCCACGCGCCCGACCAGCTCGGTGGTCAGCGCGCCCGGCCCGCACCCGACGTCGAGCACCCGTTGGCCGCTGGCAACCGAGGCGAAATCGGCGAACCGCGGGGCGAGTGGTGTCGAGTATCGACCCATGAATCGGTCGTACGACTCGGCTGCGACGGTGAAGCTCACGAACAAACGCTACGCCTCAATCGGTACGGCGGGCCACCACCTGGCGCACGAGGTCTTCGAACAGGGTGAGGTGGTCGTGACGGTGCCGCAGCAGCTCGGGATGCCACTGCACGCCGAGCACCGCGGGAGCCGTCTCCAGCTCGATTGCCTCGATGTGACCGTCGCGGTTGTGTGCGACGGCGCGCACGCCGGGCCCGAGCCGATCGATGACCTGGTGATGCATCGAGTTGACGCCCAACGCCTCGGTGCCGAGGATCGTCGCCAGGCGTGATGCAGGGTCGATCTCGACGTCGTGCACATCCTCGTTGTACAGATCGATGCGCATGTGCTCGTCGACGTGTTGCGTGAGAGTGCCGCCCATGGCCACGTTCAGCACTTGGATGCCGCGGCACGTCGCGAGGGTCGGGGTGTTCGACTCGACCGCGGCGCGAGTGATCGCCAGATCGGATGCATCACGCACCAGGTCGGTCGGGCCGAGCAAGGGCTCGGGCGCCGCGCCGTAGTTGATGGGGTCGACATCGCCGCCGCCGGTGATGATCAACGCGTCGACCATCCTCAACATTGCCACGGCATCGTCGGGCTCGACGACGGGGAGCAGCACGGGCAGCGCGCCTGCCTTGCGCACAGCCTTCACATAGGGCGCGCTCACGACGTAGTGCAACGAACCATCACCCTCGTCGTTGCGCACGAGCTCGAGGTGTGCGGTGATGCCGATCCGAACCTGCACGATGTCAGACGATCTCGAACAGCCGGTCGAGCTCCCACTGCGTCACCGTGGTTGCCAACGGATCGCCACCGGTGGTGTGGTACATCAACCATTCCCACCGACGTGTGTTGACCCAGTACTCGCAGAAGTCGGCGCCGAGCACGCTGCGCAGGATCGAATCCGACGCCATCGCGTCAGCAGCTTTGGAGATCGTGTTGGGCAGGTGCGGGTAACCCGCCGGCAGGCCCCATCCGGCGACGCCGAGTGGGTCGGGTGGCTCGATCGACTGTTCCATGCCGGCGATCCCGCCTGCTAGCACGGCGGCAAGCACGAGGTACGGATTGGCGTCGGCACCCGCAACGCGGTTCTCGATGCGGGCGGCCGTCGGCGACCGAGAGAGCACGCGCACCGCCGCCGATTTGTCGTCCTCACCCCACGACGCCACCGTGGGCGCGGCGACAAAGCCGACCATCCGGCGGAACGAGTTGACGTTGGGGCAAAAGATCGAGGTCGCCGCCGGCATCGTGGCCATCAACCCGCCGATCCAGTGCCTCGACAAGTCCGACAGCTCGTGACCATCGGGCGCATAGAACACCGGCACATTTTCGCGGGCCAACGAGTGATGCACGTGCAACCCGTTGCCGTACTCGTGGCCGGGCTTGGCCATGAACGTGACCGAGCAGCCTTGCTCCAGCGCCACCTCTCGCAGCACCTGTTTGATGCGGATCACGTGATCGCACGCGGTGACCGGATCGGCAGGTTCGATGTTGATCTCGACCTGGCCGGGCGCAGCTTCGTCGTGCCATCCCTCGATCGGCACGCCGAGGCCTTCGAGCCGTTGCAGCACGACATCGAGGAACCGCATCTGCTGGCGCGAGTTGTAGTGCAGGTACCCGAGCGGGGCGTGGTGGGCCATCGGGGTCAGGCCGCGCATCTTCATGGTGCGGGCTTGCGCAATCGACTCCTGGAACAACATCACCTCGATCTCGAATGCGGCCTTCGCGGTCAAGCTGTGCGTGGCCAGCCGCTCGGTCATGGCGCGTAGCTTCGACCGCGGGCAAACCGGCACGCTTTCGCCGTCGAGGTCGACCATGTCGCAGATGACGTTGGCGGTAGCGGGACGATCAGGCGCCACGACCAATGTCGACAGATCGGGTCGCTGATGGAGGTCGCCGAGCGCCTCGCGGCGCCAGTCGTTCCACCACACCAGGAACGGAGCCCCGCCGATGTCGTACCCCACCACGAGCTCGGTGATCGCGTTGCCGAGCGGGAGCGACGAGAGGAACTTGCGCCTCGAGAGGTGCTTGCCGACCACCAACCCATCGATCGAGATTCCCTCGGTCTTGACCCACGTGATGTTGCGCTCGTCGAGCCACGCCGCTGCCTGTGTCACATCCATGCTCACTGCCCCAGCATCCACGCCAGCGACCCACCGGTGAGTGTGGCCAGATGAGCGAGCTTGCCGACCCCGTAGAGCTTGCCGTCGAGCAGGTCCTGGCCGAGCACGGTGTTGCCGAGGAAGATGTTGAACAGGGCATGCTCGCGGCCGTGCAGTTCGTACTCGACGGGCGCATCGCCGAGCACGATCTCGGACCCATCGTCGAGGCAGACGACCCGGATCGATCGCGGAACGCCGGGGCGTTGCGCAGCGAAGGTGAAGAAACGCTGAGCCTCCTGCTGCCAGGTGCCGTGGGGCGGATCGAGGAGCTTGCCCACGGTCAGGGCCAACTTCGGATGCCTGCCCACGCCGAGGACCTTGGGTGCCGGCGGCTTCTCATCCGCCATGGTGTTGAGGTCGGCGGCGATCAACACGTCGGTGTCGGAGGAGACCCCGCGCACCACGGTGACACCGCCGTTGCCGAACCGCATCGTGGCCGATTGGGGGTCGGTGGTCGACTTCAACGCGACGTTGCCCTTGACGCGACCGATCGCGGCCGCCAACTTCGGGGTCCGTGCTGCACGTCGCAAGGTGGCTGCGAGAATCAGCACGATCGGCACTGGATCAGGTTCGACGTCGATTCGGGCTGACTCGGTCATGAGCGCTGAGGCTACGTGCGGCGTCGCGAAGCTTTCGAGGCGGGGGCCTCGCCCCACAGTGCGAGTTGCTCCCACGTGATGGCGACATCGCTGACCAACTGCCACGTCAGCCGTCCCCGACTGCCCGGCCGGCGGACCTCGACGCGTTCCGGGCGCAGGCTGCGCGCCGCGCCGTTGGCGTCGTGGATCGTGATGCTGCCGTCGATCGCGACGCCCGACATCTTGCCGGGCAGCCAACGACCGCCATCGACCTTGCGGAAGCGCACCGGTTCGCCGCTGGTCAAGCGCAGTTGCGCAAGTATCTCTGCGTCGAACATCGCTCGTCGCTCAGCCGCCGACAATCCGGGCCTGCAGCTTGCGCATGCCGGCCAGCCACCGGTCGTAGTCGCCGGTCTTGCGCTGGAGGTAGGTGAGCACTTCAGGGTGCGGCAAGATCAAGAACGTCTCGGCCCGGATGACCCCGGCGGCAACCTCGGCAACGTCGTCGGGCTCCAGCACGACGCCGGCGGCGCGTACGACGTTCCCCGCCCCGTTCGACGTGATCGGTCCCGCATTCAGCATGTTGGTGTTGACCCCTTGCGGGCACAGGCAGCTGACACGCACGCCCTGATCGCCGTAGGTGATGCTCATCCACTCGGCGAACGCAACGGCAGCATGTTTGGTCAGCGAGTAGGGCGCCGAGCCGATCTGGCTCAGCAGACCGGCCGCGGAGGCCGTGGAGCAGAAGTACCCCTCGCCGCGGGCCAGCCAACCGGGCAGGAGATACTTCGCGGCCCAGCGATGGGCGTGGACGTTGATGTCGAACGCCGTCTGCCAATCGATCTCGGAGGTGCTGAGGTCGGTGCCGATGGCGACCCCGGCGTTGGCGAAGAACAGGTCGATCGGCCCGAACACGTCCTCGGCCGCGGCGACGAGGGAGTGGTTGCCCGCCTCGGTGCCCACGTCGACTGCCACGGCGACTGCGCTTCGCGGACGGATGGCGTTGAGCTGATCGACGACCGTGGTCAAGCCTGCGGCGTCGACATCGGAGGCGACGACTCTGGCACCCTCGGCGTGGAATCGCCTGGCCAGGGCCCGACCGATCCCGTTCGCAGCACCGGTGACAATGACATGACGCCCATCGAATTCCATCGCCCACGATGGTAGGCGTCACACCACGTATGTGAGTGGTTGCCGGTACGATGCACGTTCGGAGCCTCCCGCACGAGTTACGGTCTCGGGAGGGGCGAGCAGCGGTAAGGAGTCAGCATCAGATGACCGACAACAATGACGCAGTCATCACAGAGGCGTTGAGCGTGATCGACAAGGCTCTTGCGCAGATGCTGCGCCGCGAGTTGGTGTCGTCCGGTGAGGTCACCGACGTGCTGCTCGACGTTCGTACCTTGCTCACGTTGCCGGCAACCGCCAGCACTGACGCCTGACCCGTACTACGCCGAGATCAGGTCGGCGAACGCCTTCTCCAAACACTCTCGCAACAGTTCGGGTTCGGTGACTGCCGCGGTGTCGATGTTGACGCCCATGTCGAGGCTGTGGTTGTAGCTCAGCAGCGTCAGGTTGTAGGCCACGCCGGCGAGCGGGCCGACCGCGTAGTTCTCCAAGATCTCGGCCCCGACGATGTACAGCGGCACGGGTGCGGCGCGCACGTTCGAGGTCGCGAAGTCGACCGTCTGCGCCTGCTGCCGTGCCAGTCGAGTGATCAGTGTGGTCGGCAGTGTCGAGGCGACTGCTGCCAGTGTCTCGAGCGATGCGGTCGAGGTCGATTCGCGGGCGGCACCAGCAGCCGCCTGAATCCAGCTGAAGCGCTCGCCGATCGACATGTCGCCGGTCGGCACCAGCATGCGCGCCAACGAGAACGCATTGGAGCCAGAGCCCTCGTTGCGGGTGCTGATGGCCATACTGGCCCGTAGCTCTTCGATGGGCGATCCCATCCGCTCGTGGTACCGGCCGGCGGCTTCGGCCGCGGCAGTGAGGAAGGCCGTGTTCAACGTGCCGCCCAACCGCTTGGCAGCGGCGCGAGTGTCGCCGAACGGGGCGCGCAGCACCTCCATCCGCCGGCGCAACGATCGATGGGTCCACAGTGGCGAGCGAGCCTGCTCGGTGTCGCTGAGTTGGCTCACCACACCTCGTACTGTGTCGGCGGCGGCGGAACCGGCCTCGGGGATTCCCGTCGGATCGCTGAGCAGATCCTTGATCTGGCGGAGGATGCCGAGCGGCATGCGCAGGCTGCCGGCCAGCAGGTCACGGAACAGGTCGCCGTTGGAGTCCGCCGGGGCAGGGTCGCGATCGGCGACCTGCGCCGGATCGAGGGGCGGCGGGTCAGGGGCGTCGCGTTGGAAGTCGAGGAACTGCAGCGACAGCTTCACGCTGCCTTCCCCGTCGGTGATCGTGTGGTGCAGCTTCTCGATGAGAGCTGACTTGCCACCGCGCAAGCCGTCGACGACCACGAACTGCCAGAGGGGCCGGGTGCGATCGAAGGGGTCACAGGCGATCAGGCTGGCGAGATCGAGCAGCTGCCGCATCGTGCCCGGCTTCGGCAGGGCGAGGTGGCGAACGTGGTACCGCAGGTCGAAGTTGCTGTCGGTGACCCAGGTCGGCGCCGTCAGGTTGACCGGGACCGGCTGCACCCGCTGGCCGAGTCGCTCGACGACGTGAACGGCGCGTTCCATCCGAGCCAGCAAGCGATCGAAGTCGGGCGGTCGATCGAGGACGCTGACCGCGGCGAACGTGCTCGACAGGTGTGGATCCTTCTCGAGTCGCCACATCAGGCCCTCCGCATCGCTCATCTTGCGATCGAATTGAGGAACATCGGACATGGGATCACACTAAGCCACGACCCCGCCGGGTTCTACAGTGAGCAATCATGCGGGAGCGGCGGACCATCGAGATCTCGCCGTTCGGTTCGACACTGGTCGTCGACACCGACAACGTCGAGCTGCTCGACCAGGTCCGGGCAGGCCTCGGTCGGTATCCGTCCGAGCCGGCCATCGGGGGAACGCTGCGCGTCGAGGCGACGGTCGACGACTCGTTGCAGGAGCCGTCGGGTTGGCCGGCGATGACCGCCGAGATCGATGGCGATCAGCTGATCGTGCGCTGCGGCCAATCGACGATGACGCTCGACCGCCGGGCCGGGGTTGCCGCGATCACGCTGGCGCCGGCGATGCTCGGCGAGGCCGACGCCCTGCGCCTGATGGTCGAGGGCGGCTTCACCAGCATGCACACGCACGCCGGTCGGCTTCATGCCGTGCACAGCGCGCTCGTGGTCAGTGCGGAGCGCGGGCTGATGTTGCGGGGGGTGTCGGGCGCCGGCAAGTCGACGCTGACGTATTGCTGCATGCGCGCCGGCATGGGCGTGGTCAGCGACGACTGGCTGTACGGATCTGCCGGGCACGGCCCCGACGTGCTGACGGGCTACCCGTGGCGGATGATGATGACGACCGTGGCAGCGGAGCGGTTTCCCGAGCTGCGCGGCGCGGCGGTCGTGCCGCACCCCTCGGAGGACCGTTGGAAGGTCCCGATCATCCCACCCGTCGACCAGCAGATCGTGCGGCACCATGTACACGCGGTGGTGTTCATCGACCCTGACGGCGATCTCGCCATCGCCGAGATCGATCTCGACGAGGCTGCCGATCGGTTCTGGCGGTCGGCGTTGCCGACCGAGCACGAGACGCTGACCGAGCGGTGGGTGCGACGCTTGCTCGACCGGCCCCGATTCGTGCTCCGCCGCGGCACGTCACCCGCCGACGCGGCAGGCGCGCTTCAACGGTTGGCGATCACCCTGCGATAGAGGGCCTCGAACGCCCGCGACGTGTGCGCGGCGTCATGTGCGACGGCCCACTCGTGGGCGCTGTCGGCCACGAGTCGACGGCGCTGGTCGTCGGCCAACGCAGCAACGATCCCGTCGGCCAGCACCTCGGGCCGACGATCGGAGACTGCAAGCGCGCCGGGGTGTGGCATCGTCGCGAAGTCGGCGACGTGGCCGACCGCGGTCCCGATGGTGGGCACACCACACGCAGCCGCCTCGAGCACCGCAACCGGGCCGGCGTCGTGCCGCGACGACAGCACGTGCAGCGTGGCTTCGCCGAGCATCGCCGCGAGCTCGGGCGCGGGCAGGTATCCGTGGAAGCGAACGTGAGGGTCTAGGTCGAGCGTCGTGGCGAGGTGCTGCACCTGGCCATCGAGCGTGTCGAGACCGGCGATGTCGAGTTCGGCATCGGGGCACGAGTCGAGCACGAGGCGGAATGCCTGGAGCAACAGGGACTGATCCTTGACCCGGTTGAGGTTGCCGACGTGAGCCACCCGGTAGGGGATGGGCGTTGCAGCGGTGCGGGAGAAGATCGAGGTGTCGGCTCCGAGTGGAATGATCTCGTCGACCCGACCGCCGGCCGCAGTCACGTGTGCGTGCATCCACGACGTGGCGACGGTGACCGCCGTGGCGGCCCGTGTCGACGCCTGGGCCATCAGCAAGGTCCCGCGGCGCAACCCGCCGCCGTACCCGATGTCTGCGAGCGCAGCGAACTCGCCGCCGCACACCGAC
The DNA here is from genome assembly GCA_031427935.1 of Ilumatobacteraceae bacterium. Lineage (GTDB taxonomy): Bacteria > Actinomycetota > Acidimicrobiia > Acidimicrobiales > Ilumatobacteraceae > JAENVT01. The sequence continues at coordinate 8,294 of JANPOJ010000134.1, forward strand.
ACCACGCTGGGCCGCCGATGGCGGTACGCGGCCATGGATGCTGCGAAGCCGGGCAGGTTGGCCCACAACCCGTGGACCACGTCGGGCCGCCCGCCCGTACCCGCGATGCTGCTGACGGCACGCACCACCCGGGCGATGTCGGCCTTGCCGTGACGGCCGACGGGCACGTTGATCACCTCGGCACCGAACAATGGCCAAGATCCCGAGACGGAGTCGTGGCCCACCGCGATCACCAGGAGCTCGTGTCGTGAGCTCAGGTCAGCGACGAGGCCGTGGATGAACGGAATGACCCGCGGCGAGCCCGGTGGATCGACCCCACCCGGCACGACGAGCACGATCCGCATCGGCACAGTCTGGCCGAGGCGAGGGCCGTAGCCTTCGCCCATCGATTCGATCACCGACGTCGCCGGCGCCCGCATGCAGCAACTCGCGTTGCTGCAGTTCGTGCTCGACCGGCTCCGCGGCGGCGCCGCAACAGCACCGGTGATGACACTGCCGGAACTGCAGCAGGCCGGGTTCGCCACTGGCCTGACGGCCCTCGTGGCCGAACTGGCCGGTACCGAGTTCGAGATCGAGCTCCAGCCCTATCTCGATCAGCAGCGTCGGCAGGTTGCCGATCGGGTCGAGCGGTTCCGACCCGTGATCGGCGCGGTGCTGACGGCGCTCGGACGGGTTGGCGTGCCCGTCACTCCGGTGAAGGGCGCCGAGCTGACCAACGGGATCTGGCCGTACCCCTCCGCGCGCCCGATGTCGGACATCGACGTGATCGTGCCATCGCAACTGCGCGCCCAGGCCGGTGCGGCGCTGGTGAGCGCAGGGTTCGTCTTCGACGGTTCGTCGGCTCACGAGGACACGTTCCTGGCGTGGGGCGACGGCTCGGTCGGGCCAACCGATGGCGAGTCGGCGGATCACAATGGCCGGGTCGAGTTGCACCCCGGCTGGGGCGAGTTCATCCACGGGTACGTCGTGGGTGGGATGCCGATCGAGCAGCACACGACCCTGCGTTCCCTCTGCGGGGCCGAGTGCGCTCGCCTCGACCTCGCCGGTGTGACCACGTCGGTGATCGGGCACCTCAGCTCGACCGTGGTGCGGTGCGAAGTGCGTGCGGTGAACGTGGCCGATGTGTGGTTCTGTCATGTCGCCGGGGTGGACTGGGCCGTCGTGGCGAATCTGCTCGATCAGTGTGACCCGAGGCTGACGGGGCCCGGGTTGTGGCTGTCATCGCGCTTGCTGCCTGGCGTGGTGCCCACCGAGTTGCTCGCCGGGCAACTGGCCCGGCTGACTCGATCGGCGAGGTCCCGGCTCGATCACCTCGACCCGGAGGCCACGCTCCGTGCGCGGGCAGCGCGCACCACGGTCGGCTGGCGACAGGCCTTCGCGGCCCGGCCGGCCGAGCGTGCGGCCGTGCTGCGGCAGATGACTCGTTCGGCGCGGATGCGGCGGTGAAGCGGCTGCGCGTCGCCGTGGTGATGCCGCCTGCCACGGATCTCGAACACGGGGCTGCCCTCGACCTGTGGCCGACGTTCACGAAGGCGCTCGAGGCCCTGCAGCAACGGGGCGACATCGACCCCGTCGGGTGCTGTCGCACGGATCGGTCGAGCGCGACGATCGAACGCAACGGTGTCGAATACCACTTCGAACCGAGCGACCGGCAATTGGCGCGGCGCGTCGCCGACCTGCACCCCGACGTGGTGCACATTCACGGCCTCGGGTTCACCCGTGTGCTGGTTGCCATCCGGCGCGCCGTCGGTCGCGGCGTGCCGATCCTCATGCAACATCACGGCGAGCCGCCGCCCTCGACCAGGCGCGCCCGGCTGGCACGTCGCGTCACCCGTCACATGGTCGACGGCTACCTGTTCACCGGCGCAGCGGGGCAGGCCGAGGGGTTTCGTCGTGCCGGGGCCGTCAGCCGAACGGCGCCGGTGTACGAGGTGTTGGAATCGGCGAGTCATCTCGACATCGCCGCCGTCGGAGACGCGCCGGAGCTCGGTGGCAACCCTCGTGTGTTGTGGGTCGGTCGCCTGATGGCATCGAAGGACCCCCTGTGCGCCGTCCGGGCCGTTGCCGCGGCACGCCGGCTCGGCAGCGACGCCGAGCTGCACCTGTTGGCCACCGATCGGACCATGGAGATCGAGGTGCGGCAGCTGATCGAGTCACTCGGTCTCGGCGAACACGTGCACCTGCACCCGCCGGTCTCCCACGGTGCGATGGTGGGCTGGTACCGGAGCGCGGACGTGTACCTGTCGACGAGCCATCGCGAGGGCTCGAACTACTCCCTGATCGAGGCACTGGGGTTCGGGTGCCGGCCGGTGGTCACCGAGATTCCGTCGCATTCGGCAATCGTCAAGGAATTGGCAAGACGCTTCCCCGTGGGCGACTTCGAAGCAGCAGGCGCCCTGATCGCCGCGACAGCCGACACGTCGCCGGACAAGGCCGTCGACCACTCGTCGCGGTACCTCTCGTGGGATGCGATCACCGACGACCTTGCCGCCGTCTACGCCCGAACACGCAGGTCCTAAGCCCAATGAACGCAGGCTTTTGCCCATTCGTTCGGCTACCTTGCGCCAAGACATGACGGGAATCCTGCTCGCCCATTCGTATTTCTTGCGTCTCGACCCAAAGCAGTGGGAAAAGATGCGACCGTACCCGCCGCTCGGCACGCTCTACGCGGCTGAGGTCTTGCGCAACCTCGGGTTCGCTGTGGCGGTCTTCGATGCGATGCTGGCCGACGGCGAGCACGAGTTCGCCGAAGCGCTGCGTAGTCATCGACCGCGTCATGTGGTGCTGTTCGAGGACAACTTCAACTTCTTGTCCAAGATGTGCCTGGCGCGCATGCGCGAAGCGGCCCTGACGATGGTGGCGATGGCCAAGGAGGCAGGTTGTCGAGTCGCCGTCGCCGGTGCCGACGTGACCGACCACGCCGACGTGTACCTGGCCGGCGGCGCGGATGTGTGCATCCTCGGTGAGGGTGATCACACCGTGAGGGAGGTGGTCGAGGCGTGGGAGCGCCAGCCCGAGCACCCTTCGTATGACGGGATCGACGGCATCGCAACCATGTTGCGCGGTGCGGTGTGCGCCTCACGCTCGCGATCGATCGAGCGCCACCCCGACGTGTTCGGACGACCAGCCCGGGACCTCATCGACATCGAGGCCTACCGCCGTGCCTGGGTCGATCATCACGGCCGTTTCTCGCTCAACATGGTCAGCACGCGCGGCTGTCCATACCACTGCAACTGGTGTGCCAAGCCGATCTGGGGGCAGCGGTACGCGATGCGCACGCCCGCCGACGTCGCCGAAGAGCTCGCCACGCTGAAGGCCGAGATCGCGCCGGACCACATCTGGTTCGCCGACGACATCTTCGGTCTCCGCAGCGACTGGCTGGCCCAATTCGCCGACCGGGTGAACGAGCTCGACGCGGTGATTCCGTTCACCATGCAATCGCGCTGCGACCTGATGACACCGGTCGCCGTGCAGGCCCTGGCAGCGTCGGGGTGCCACGAGGTGTGGTTGGGTGCCGAGAGCGGCAGCCAACGCGTCCTCGACGCCATGGACAAAGAGATCACTGTCGCCGAGATCCGCAACGCCCGTGCGGCATTGGCCGAGGTGGGTGTGCGTGCGTGTCTGTTCATCCAGTTCGGCTACCCCGGTGAGACGTGGCACGACATCGAGTTGACCATCGCGATGGTGCAAGATCTGTTGCCCGACGACATCGGTGTCAGCGTCAGCTATCCACTGCCCGGCACGCGATTCCACGAGATGGTCAAGTTCGACCTCGAAGATCGCGAGAACTGGCAGGACTCCGGTGACCTGGCGATGATGTTCGCCGGCACCTACACCACGCAGCTGTACCGCCTGTTGCACCACGCCCTGCACGACGATCTCGACCTGCGTCGTCGCCAGGCCGGGCTGTCACGGGCGAAGCATCCACAGATCCCCGAGGTCACCGTCGAGGCGCAGCGCCAGCGTGTCGAGGCGCGATGGGCCGAGGTTCGTGAGGTCGAGGTGACCTCGCGGCATCCGAACCCGACGCGGTTGCGGATACCGATCATGGCCATCGCCGGCGACTGATCACACCTCGGTCGACACGTCGGGCTGCAACCGACCGTCGTCGACGTGCACGATGCGGTCGCACAGCGACAGCGTCGACGGGCGGTGGGCGACGATCACCATGGTCACCTGGCCCTTGAGGGCATCGAGCGCAGCTCGGATGCGCTCCTCCGACACGCTGTCGAGCGCGCTCGTGGCTTCGTCGAGCAGCAAGATGTCGGGCTGGCCGGCCAGCGCTCGTGCCAGGCAGATGCGTTGCCGCTGACCGACCGACAGCTGCGAACCCCCGTGGCCGACTTCGGTGTCGATGCCGTTCGGCCACGCGGCGATCTCGTCGGCGATGTTGGCCTGGCGCGCTGCAGCGAGAAGTTGGTCGTTGTCGATGTCGCGAAACCATCGGATGTTGTCGGCGACAGTGCCCCGCAAGAGAACGGGCTCCTGTGGAACGCAGGCGATGCGCGCTGCCCACGATGCCGGGGAGAACATCGTTGCGTCGTGCCCGTTGACGGCCAACGATCCCGATGATGGCTGGCGAAGTCGAGCCAAGAGATCGACGATCGTCGACTTGCCCGCGCCCGAATGGCCGACCAGGCCGACGACCTCGTGGCGGGCGACATCGAGATCGATCGGGCCGAGGGCGAATCGCTCGTCGAACCGCAACGTCGCCCCTCGAAGGCTCAGCAGTTCGATGTGCGGGGTGCGCTCCGAACCGAACCCTGCAGTCTGCGAGATCAGTTGCGCCTCGGTCGCCAACAACTGCTCGATGAAGCCCTGCTGCGCGCCGAGGTTCTGGGCTGCCTGCTGGGCAACCTGGCCCTGTGAGACAGCGCGCAACGACAGCAGAGCGACGGCACCGAAGGCGGCGATGTTGGCAACCGAGCGACCGCTGAGCACCCACAGTCCACCGGCAGCGGCGCACGCAACGAGGGCCTGGAAGACCGCCGGCGATGCGCCCGCCAGGAACCGGCTGGCCCGATACAGCTCGATCTGGCGCTGGCTGGCGGCCTCGAACCCGGCCGCCACGGGCACGCCGACATCGAACAGGATCACCGGCCGGGCCGTGGCGACCGTGTCGGAGAACTGGGCGGCAACGTCCTGCCCGCGCCCGGCCTCCTGCTGGCCGACCTCGCGCGATCGGCGGGTCCACGGTCGCATCGTCATGCCGACGATCACTGCCATGGCCCCGACGGCGGCGGCCCCGGCCGGGCTGGCAGCGATCGCCGCGACCGTCAGGACGGCGATGTTGATGGCCGCAGACACCAGCGATGTCGCAGTCAAGGCGTACGCCCCGGCGACCTGGGTGTTGACCATTGCCACCTGCTGCAGGGCGCCGGGCGCCTGGGTGGAGATCACACCCCATGGGGCGTCGAGGAACGTGCGCAGGATGGCGGCTCGGTGACGATGCACGATGCCCGCGGCCACGCCGGCGCCGGTGTGGGCCGACCACAGCCCGAGCATCAGCCTGGTTGCGGCCGCGGCTGCGGCGAGGATCAACCCTCGGCGCACGGTGATGTCGACCCCGATCACGTCGATGTTGCTGCGGCCCCCGGTGATCGCGACGGCCGCGGTGGAGATTGCCAGGAGGCTGATGGCGTCGGCGATCCCGGCGATGAAGGAGGCCAGCGAGATCGTCCACAACCGGGCCCGCTCGGCCGGGGAGGTGATGGCGCGCAGTGCCTCCCGGTTGGTCACGACGGGCACGCTAGCGGTGCGCGTATTACTTGATGCGGGGTTCCCAGCGGAAGCGACGGAGTGAGACCACGAGGCCGACGACACCCCACGCCAGCATCATCAACGTGTGGGTGGCGACGATGCCGGTGCCGCCACCGAACGGGTTGAACACGTGGACCATCGCCTGCACCAGATGCCGCACCGGGAACAGGACGGCGACGCGCCCCAAGGCCGATGTCGACGAGACTGGCCCGAACGTGCCGGAGATGAAGAGCAGCGGGAAGAGCACGAAGTTGATGATTGCCGGGGCGGCATCTTCGTTGGGCACGAAGGCGACGATCGCGGGCACGTGCACGCGCCGACCTGGTTGACGAAGTGCGCGCCACCGAAGCTTCGTAACCAACTCCGAGATGTCGGCGCATCGCCGGCGGTTGCCGCGACCTCGTTGGGCGCGATTTCGGTACTTCCAATACCGAAATCGAACCCGTTGAGCCCGGTCGGGAGCGCTGTGGGTACCCGCCGTACCGGGATCGCGCCCGACCGATCTCGGCGCGGATGGAGCGCACGCCGGGCGCGTGGTGTGCGCCACGTTGCCGGGCGCTTCGGCCGCTGATTGACAGGCCATCCGGCGCAGACGACGATGCGGGTGATGGCCTCCAACGACCCGGATGGGCACACGACGCGTGTCCTCGCTCCGGGCCGGGTCGGCATGTTCGAGCCGTTCGTACCTGCCCTCATCGCCGGCGGTCTCGCCACGATGGCGATCGGGCTGCGCTGGCGGGGATCGGACCTGCCGGCCCATTTCTTCCGTGTCGGCCTCGTCGAGCGATACGGCTTCGAAGTGTGGAACAACTTCTGGTTCGCCGGCCATCACACCCTCGGCTATGGAGCGATGTTCCCGGTGTTCGGCGCGGCGATCGGCATCTGGACGGTCGCCGTGGCCAGCGCCGCGGTGTCGGCGCTGCTCGCCGACCTGTTGATCTCGACGGCGATCGGCCGCCGGAGCTGGCCGGCGTCGCTGTGGTTTGCATTCGGGACTGTCACCAACGTCGCCGTCGGCCGCCTACCGTTTGCGCTCGGCATCGCCATCGGGCTCGGGGCGCTGCTCGCCGCGCAACGCAGATGGATCGTGCCATGCCTGGTGCTCGCAGTCGCGACTGCCACCGCCAGCCCGGTGGTCAGCGTCTTCCTCGTGCTCATCTTCGGGGCGTGGGCCGTCATCTCCGTCGGGCGGGATCGTCTGCTGTTCGCTGCTTCGGCAGCCGTAGCGGTCGTGCCGGTCCTGGTGATCTCGGCGGTGTATCCACAAGGCGGGATGTTCCCGTTCCGCTGGACTGCACTCGTGTTCATGCTGTTGGTTTGCGCCACGGTGGCCGCCATCGTGCCGGCACGAGAACGGCTCGTGCGTGTCACCGCCGGGTTCTACGCACTCGCCTGTGTCGCCGCCTTCGTCGTGCCGACCCCGCTCGGCGCCAACATCACCCGATTCGGCATGTATGCCGCGGCACCAGTCCTGCTGGCGATCGTGCCGTCACGCCGACTCGCTCTGGCCGCAACGGTCCCCGTGATCGCCTGGTGGCAGTGGTCGCCGGCACTCGACGCGATCGTGCGTGCGGGCCGGGATCCGTCGACAGGCGAGGCGTACTACCGGCCGCTGCTGGCATTCCTCGATGCTGCCCACCCCCAGCCGGCGCGTATCGAGGTCGTGCCCACCAAACGTCATTGGGAGTCGGCGTACGTTGCCCTCGAGGTGCCCATCGCCCGAGGCTGGGAACGACAGCTCGACGAACGCTTCAACCCCCAGTTCAACGAACCCGGTCTGACCTCCGACGGCTACCGCCGCTGGCTGTTCGATTGGGGCGTGCAATACGTGGCCTTGTCGGACGCCCCCGTCGACAGTTCCGGTGAACAAGAGGCTGCGCTGCTCGCCGGCGGACTGAGCTTCCTACGCCCGGTGTACACCGACGCACACTGGAAGGTCTGGGAGGTGATCGATGGCACGGGTCTCGTCGACGGGCCCGCCGAGGTCGTCGCCCTCGGTATCGACACCGCCACATTGCAGGTGGAGAGCCGTGGCGACGTGCTCGTCAGGATCCACGGCTCCACGTTCTGGAACGCTGACCCCGTGAACTGTATCGAGACGACGCCCGACGGATGGATCCTCCTGCGGGACGCGCGTCCGGGCACGCTGCAACTGTTCCTCGACGAGACCGCCTTCGCGCCCGACACCAATCATTGCCAGACGACCCCGCCGGGGTGATCGCCGTCGTCGCGTGCTCTCAGCCGACTCGGACTGTGCCGGCGTCGCCGTCGACGTAGAGCATTGTCCCGTCGGCGACTGTCGTGATGGCAGGCACGCTGAGAACGGCGGGGATGCCGAGCTCGCGGGCCACGATCGCGGCGTGGCTCTGCACGGCGCCGCTGTCGCACACGACAGCGGCAGCGGTGAGGAAGAGCGGTGTCCAAGAGGGGTCGGTGATTGCGCAGACCAGGATCTCGCCGGGCTCGAGGCCACGCGGGTCGTTCGGGTCGTGGATGACACGGGCAGGGCCGGAGGCATGACCGCCACTAACAGCAATGCCCGTGAGCATCGAGCCGGCTGCTGGGGCCTCCGTCTCGGCCTCGCCGCGTCGCGGCCATGACGTCGGGTCAGGGATGCGGCCCTGGAACCACTCTGGAGGAATGCGCTCGTCGAGGTAGCGCTGGCGCTCGGCGCGCTCCGCGATCGTGTCGGCGAACTCGCCAGGGGCGGCGACGAACGCCGGCAGCTCGCTCGCGGTGACACAGAACGCAGTGCGCACGTCGGTCGGCCCGCCTCGTCGCGCGGCGCGTCGGACGAGCTCGTGCACCACCAGCCGGGCCCCCAGGTTCTCGAGGACCAGAACATCCTTCGCCCGCTCGCGCCCGATCGAGCCCTGTCGGGAGACGCGTGCGCACCGCGCGGCCATCCGGCGCCAGTGGCGCGGCAGAAGCTGGACGGCGTACACGAGGGCCGCGTCGGCATCGGCGCCCAGACGGTCGGCGATGGCGACAGGGTCGCGGTCGGCAGGCGCACGGCGCAGCCGATCGATGAGTGCATAGACCGGCTTCGGATCCATGGCCCACGCAGGTGTCGCCAGTTCATACTCGTCGTTGCCTCGGTGGCCGTGGTCGGCCAGGAACGTATCGATGGCGGGCTGCAATGGCGTGTCTGCCGTGCGGCCGGCGATGTCGTCGAGCCCGGCGTCGAACGCGGCCGTCAGCGTCTCGTCGCCCGCGACGAGACGACCGAGCGACCAGACCCGTTTCGCGAGTTGCGCCGAATCGACATCGCCGGTCCCGCCAACGATGCGGTTGGCGATACCTGCCGGCATGCGTGGGCGATCAACGGCGCGATCGAGCAGACCTCGCGGTGCTGCGGCCAGTCCGCTGAAGAAGAGCAGTCGCTTCATGCTGGCGCCGAGACGCGGCGGATACGTCTTCAACCACTCGAGCAGTTCTGCGTCGGAGGCACCGTTCAGGTCGGGCATCGATGTCAACCACGCCTTGGCGTCGACCCGAGCCTCAGTCAGTGGCCGCAGGTCGGGTGAGCGCATCATCCTCAACAGATACCGGCTGAGCCGCAGCGATGCCCGCACGCTGCGATCACCCTTCGCCCGCCGGTAGGGCGGCATGCCGGTGGCGCTGCCCATGACCTGCTCGTCGGCGTCACTGGCCGACATGCCGGGCATGCGGACACCGAAC
>JANPOJ010000135.1:0-10402 GCA_031427935.1 Ilumatobacteraceae bacterium
GTTCGGCGATGACCCAGTGCGCGGCGATCGGGTGGTACTCGGTGCGCGTGCCGGAGGGCCACGAGAGCGTCCATTCCGAGAACTGCTGGCGCCGCCCGTCGCTGGTGCCCCAACGGTCCGGGCCGATCAGAGCCTGTGGAAACCCACCCTGCATCGTCAGCAGTTGCAGCACGGTGACATGCTGCTTGCCGTTGTCGCCGAAGCCGGGCAGGTAGCGGGCTACCGGTGCGGTCAGCTCGATGCTGCCGTCGGCCAGGTGGGGTAGCAACGACATCGCCACCATCGCCTTGGTCGCCGAGAAGATCACGAACCGCGACGCCGGCGTGGCGGTGCCGAACGACTCGGTGGCGACGATCTCGCCCTGCAACCCGAGGGCGAACTGCGCGGCGTGCGAATGACCCTCGTCGATCTCGGCTCGGATTCGGCCTCGGAGGGCGTTGACTGCGGCGGTGTTGAGCACGGTTCGTAGAGTACGAGTTGGTGTCGCTGCATCTGCAGGCGAGTCGACGAAAGGAACCGATGACCGGTCACGGTGTGCACGCTGCGGTGGTGCGACGAACGTGTGTGGGCGCCAACTCGGTCGAGTTGGTCGCCGACGCGCACGGCAGCCCCGACGATCCGGCTGTGCTGTTGCTGCATGGCGGCGGTCAGACGCGCCGCTCGTGGGGCACCACCGCCCAGGCGCTGGCCAACGACGGGTTCTACGCAGTCAACGCCGATCTTCGCGGACACGGTGAGTCGGCGTGGGACCCGACCGGCGACTATTCCTTCGCCGCCCAGATGGCCGACGTCGAGGCGTGGTGCCAGATGCTGGGGCAGCCGGCGATCGTGGGCGCGTCGATGGGTGGTCTTGCCGGATTGTGGACCGAGGGCATGCGAGCGGCGAACATCCAGCCTCCCGCTGGCTCCTGCCTGGTACTGGTCGACATCGCCCACCGCAGCGAGGCGGAAGGCGTCGAGCGGATCGTCGGCTTCATGCGCAGCAACCCGCACGGGTTTGCCAGCATCGACGAGGCCGCCGACGCTGTGGCCGAGTACTTGCCGCACCGGACGCGACCGGCGAACACCGACGGGCTGGCGCGCAACCTTCGGCGCGGCGACGACGGGCGGTTCCGGTGGCACTGGGACCCGCAGTTCATGAGCGATGCCCGGCCGCGCTCCAGCATCGATTTTGAACGCTTCGCAACGCATGCCCGGAACCTGCGACTGCCCGTACTGCTCGTGCGGGGCGAGCGTAGTGATGTGTTGAGCGTGGAGACGGCCGCCGAGTTCCTCTCACTGGTGCCGCACGCCGAGTTCGCCGACATCGGCGACGCGCACCACATGGTGGCAGGCGATCACAACGACGCGTTCGCCACGACCGTGGTCGAGTTTCTCCACCGAGTCGCCCGGACCCAGCCCTGAGATCAGCATGGATCCTGTTACCTCATGGACATAGTCGTCGCACCCGACCCGCAGGCCGCGGCAGACGAAGCCGCGTCGTGGATCGCCAGGCAGCTTCGCAACGCGGTCTCGCGGCGCGGTGCGGCGACCGTGGCCTTCAGCGGCGGCTCGACCCCGGCCCTGATGCTGGCGGCGTTGACCGAACTGCCGGTGCTGTGGGAAGCAACGACGGTCTTCCAGGTCGACGAACGCGTTGCGCCCGACGGTGATCGTGATCGCAACGCCACATTGCTCGACGTGCTGCGGCCGCATCGGCCGACGATCCACCTGATGCCGGTCACGGCAGGTGATCTCAGCACCGCCGCGCGGCGGTATGCCGCGTTGCTTCCTGATCGCCTCGACATGGTGCACCTCGGCCTCGGCGACGACGGCCACACCGCGTCGTGGCCACCGGGCGATCCCGTCATCGACGATCCCGGCGTGGTCGCCGTGTCGGGGGAGTACATGGGCAGGGTGCGGATGACGCTGACGGTGCACGCCGTCAACGCGGCGCGTCACCGGTTGGTCCTGGCGACCGGGTCGGCCAAGGCGCCGATCATCGAGCGCTGGATGCTGCACGATCTGGCACTGCCCGTCGAGCGCGTCGGACGCACCAACACGGTCGTCGTGCTCGACGCGCAAGCCGCAGCGCGGTTGCCGTACCAGGCTCGCTAGCGTCTGGCGACAATGGACATCACGACGACACCCGCCTGGTCGGCGCTGCAGTCGACCGCACGTCCTGCGCACTTGCGCACGCTGTTCGCCTCCGATCCGCAGCGCTCGGCGCGGTACCGACTGCAGGCGGGTGATCTGCTGATCGACTACTCCAAACAGCTGATCGACGACGATGTCGTGCGAAGGCTGCTGGCAGTCGCGGTGGCCGCCGAGGTCGAGGCCCGCCGGGCGGCGATGTTCGCGGGTGAGCCGATCAACGTGACCGAGCAACGGGCCGTGCTGCACACCGCGCTGCGGGCCCCGCGCGAGGCAGTGGTGATGGTCGACGGCCACAACGTGGTACCCGACGTGCACGACGTGCTCGGTCGCATCACGACCTTCGCCGATCGGGTCCGCAGCGGCGCCTGGCGCGGCGCAACGGGCGAGGCGATGCAGACCGTCGTCAACATCGGCATCGGCGGCAGTGACCTCGGCCCGGCGATGGCCTTCCTGGCAACTGAGTCGTTCGGCGATCACAACCTGCGCTGCCGCTACGTCAGCAACGTCGATGGCGCGGACATCGTCGGCAACCTCGCCGATCTCGACCCGGCGACGACGTTGTTCATCGTCAGCTCGAAGACCTTCACCACCATCGAGACGCTGACCAACGCCAACCACGCCCGCCAGTGGCTGACGGCCAAGCTCGGCAATGACGCGGTCAGCAAGCACTTTGTCGCTGTCAGCACCAACGCCCAGCAGGTCGCCGCGTTCGGCATCGACACGGCCAACATGTTCGGCTTCTGGGATTGGGTCGGCGGGCGCTACTCGGTCGACTCGGCCATTGGCTTGTCGCTGGCGCTGTCGATCGGCCCGGCCCGCTTCCGCCAGTTCCTCGACGGCTTCCACACCATCGACCGACACTTCGTCGAGGCGCCGCTGCACCTCAACGCTCCGGTGATCATGGCGATGTTGGGGATCTGGTATGCCAACGTGCTCGGCGCCGAGACCAAGGCGGTGCTGCCGTATGCGCACGAGTTGCGCCGATTCCCCGCGTACTTGCAACAGCTCGACATGGAGTCCAACGGCAAGGGCGTGCGACTGGATGGGTCACCGGTTTCGACGACCACCGGCCCGATCGTGTGGGGCGAGCCGGGCACCAACGGCCAGCACGCGTTCTACCAACTGTTGCATCAGGGCACGCGCCTGGTGCCCATCGACTTCATCGGGTTCGCCCAACCGAACCATCCACTGCTCGGCCAGCACGACCTGTTGATGGCCAACCTGTTCGCCCAGGGCGAGGCGCTGGCGTTCGGCAAGACCCTCGACGAGGTGATCGCCGAGGGCATCCCGGCGCACCAGCAGGCGGCCCGGGTGTTCCCCGGCAACCGCCCTAGCACAACGATCCTCGCCCCCCGGCTCACGCCAAACGTGCTCGGCCAACTGATCGCGCTCTACGAGCACATCGTGTTCGTGCAGGGCTGCGTCTTCGGCGTCAACAGCTTCGATCAGTGGGGGGTCGAGTTGGGCAAGGCACTGGCCAACCGGATCACACCCGAGTTGGTCACTACCGACCCGCTGCAACACGACACGTCGACGTCTGCACTGATCGAGTGGTACCGGGCCAACCGCAGCCAGTAGGCGCCACGCGCCAACGGTTTCGCCCGTGAGGGCGTTGGCGTTGCAGTCACCGAGCAGTCCGGTTCGTTACACCGGCATCACAACGCGGTCACACTTCGAGCGGGATCACCCTCGCGAACAGCGCTTTCAGGTAGCCACCCTGCGCGAACGTTACCGGGTGATCGACCGCGTGGCCGGTGCGGCGAACCTCGACGAGGTCGTAGCCGGCTCGCTGCGCGGCGCCTCGCACGGTCGCATAGAACTGCTCCTCGGTGATCCGACTCGAGCACGACGCCTGCACCAGCAGTCCGTCGGTTCGTGTCAGTTGCACCGCCCGTTGGGTGAGCTGGCCGTATGCGTACAGGGCCCGGTCGATGTTCGACTTCCGCTGGGCGAACGCGGGTGGATCCACGACCACGATGTCGTAGTGCTTGCGGCGCTGGATCAGACGATCCATCACCTCGTAGGCGTCACCGATCATCGAGTCGTGCTCGCAATGCCGCACGTTGGGCTGGTCGGCGTTGTGGGCGAAGTTGCGCTCCGCGGCGGCCAGCGTCGGTTCGCTCTGGTCGACGCTGGTCACCCGCGTCGCGCCACCGGCGGCGGCGTAGACACCGAACCCGCCGGTCGCGGCGAAGATGTCGAGCACGCGCATGCCGGCGGCCATCGATCCGACCAATGCCCGGTTCTCGCGTTGATCGAGGAAGTGCCCGGTCTTTTGCCCACGGATCACATCGGCCTCGAAGATCAGACCGTTCTCGTGGAACAGCACCGGCGCAGTCGGCGCCTCGCCGATCAAGGCCATGCCTTCGCTCAACCCGTGCAGGCGCTGGTCGGCCATGGTGCGCGACAATCGCAGCACCAGTGCCGTGGGCTTGACCTCGTCGTCGATCACCTGCACGATCGAGCGGAGGTGCGGGATCCACACCGGGCTGTAGACCTTCAGCACCCACGTGTCGGCGTAGCGATCGAGAACGAGGCCGGGGAAGCCGTCGTTCTCGCCGTTCAACACCCGGTACCCATCGGTGTCGTCGCCGAGAGAGGCGCGGTGCTGCACGGCCGCGGCGATGCGCTGCTGCCAGAACGCGGCGTCGATCGAGGCGGGTTTGCCGTGGTGCAGGATGCGGATGCGGATCGGTGAGCCCGCGTCCCACAGCCCGATGGCGACGAAGTTGCGATCGTTGTCGAAGATCACCGCGAGATCGCCGACCACACCGCGGTGGCTGATCGACATGATCGATTCGTTGAAGATCCACGGGTGACCCGCGGCGATCTGGCGGCGGGCGTCGGGGGTGACCCGGACCGCCATCCGCTTCTCACTCACCACGGGGAGTTGGTCGAGCACCGACATGGGAGATCAGGGTATGCCGATGTGCCCCCGAATTCCCTACGCTCGGTGGCCTGATGACCGATCAACTGGAGCGGACCACCAACCTCCTGGCGCTGCTGCTCGAGACCCGCGTGCCGTTGACGCTCGATGACATCGTCAACCAACTGCGTGATCAGTACCCGGCCGGGCACGCGGCCATGCGTGGTGCGTTCGAGCGCGACAAGGGATTGCTGCGCGATGTGGGCGTGCCGATCGAGACCCAGGTGCTGGGCGGCGCCCACGCCGGCCAGACCGCCTACCGGGTCGACCGCGACCGCTACGAACTGCGCGATCTCGACCTGACTGACGACGAGCGCCGGGCCCTGCAGGTCGCGGTGGCTGCGGCGCGAACGACCGAGGCCGAGTTCGGTATGTTCAAGCTCGGCGGCGTTGCGGACAGCATGGCGTCGATCACGGCAAACCTTCCGCAACTCGACCTGCTTCCACCGCTTCGTGAGGCGGTTGCGGCGCGGGCCACCGTCACGTTCGGGTACCACGGTGTGCCGCGCACGTTGCAGCCGTACGCGCTGCTGCTCCGCGAGGGCTTCTGGTACGTGATCGGGCACGACCTCGGCCATCACGAGGTGCGCACCTATCGCGTCGACCGCATCGAGGGGTCGGTCGAACGAGGCGAGGGGGCGGAGTTCGAGCGCCCCGATCACTTCGACCCGCGCGCCGTCTTCCCCGCCGACCCGAAAGAGCTGGGCGAGGGCGGCCAGTCGGCCACCGTGCACATCGACAACACACGAGCCACGTTCGCGGTCCGCGAGCTCGGCGAAGAGTCCGTCGTTCGCCGCCTCGCCGACGGCAGCGTCGAGGTCGAAGTGCCGTGCAGCAACCTCGACGCCTTCCGCTCGTGGCTGTTCGGATGGGGCGTGCATGCCGAGGTCGTGGCGCCGCCCGACGTGCGCGACGGCTTGATCGAGTGGTTGCGCACGATGGCGAGCAGGTCATGACGTCGCGTCGCGGACCCCGTCGCTCTGCGGAGCGTTTGCGCCGGCTGCTGGTGATGTTGCCGTGGCTGATGGAGCGCGGCGAGGTGCCGGTCGCCGAGATGGCTGCGCGATTCGAGCTGACCGAGGCCGAGCTCGTCGGCGACCTCGAGCTGGCCGCGCTGTGCGGCCTGCCGCCGTTCATCGACGAGATGATCGACGTGTTCATCGACGAAGGGGTGGTGTTCGTCGGTCTGCCGCGGCTGTTCACCAAGCCGCTCCGCCTGACCGCGCCGGAGGGCTTCGCCCTGCTGACCTCGGCCAGGGCGGCGATGCAACTGCCCGGCGCGGACCCCGACGGCTCGCTGGCCAGAGCACTCGCCAAGTTGGCCGGCGTGCTGGGCGACGACGGTGTGGTGGTCGATGTTCCGCAGCCCCCGGCCACGGCCGACCTGGCTGCGGCGGTCAACGACAATGCCCGCCTACGGGTGCGCTACTGGTCGGCCAATCGCGACGAGGCGACCGAACGCGAGATCACGCCACGCTCGATCTTTCTCGACCGCGGCCAGTGGTACGTGATCGCCGACGACAGCCGATCGGGTGAATCGCGCACGTTCCGGATCGACCGGTTCGAGGAGTGGGAGCGCACCGGAGCGGTCGACGCTCCGCGCCAGGGCGCGGCCCCGATCGTGCCACCGACCGGCGACCAGTGGTTCGTCGACAGCGACGTTCCGTCGGTCGTGTTGCGCCTCGCACCGCAAGCCCGTTGGGCGGCCGAGCGCTACCCACTCCGCGAGGAGCATGAGGACGAGGCCGGCGTGATCGTGGTGCGCATGGCGGTGGCCAACGAGCGCTGGCTGCGCACGCTGCTGCTGCGACTCGGACCACATGCGTCCGTGCTCGAGCCGCCGGAGTGGCACGATCTCGGCGCCGACGCGGCGCGTCAGTTGTTGGAGCGTTACGAGGCAACCGCCAGCTGAGCAGCACTGGTGATGCCGTGCGCACGCAGCAGGTGGGGCAGCACGGCGGCCGTGGCATCGGCATCGGCCAAGGCATCGTGCGGCCGAACCAACTCGATGCCATACCGCGCGCACAGATCGGCGAGGCGATGCGACAGTTGCCGGTCGGGGTCGAGGCGACGCGACAGCGTGAGCGTGCACAGCGGGTTGACGATGGGAACGGCGACCCCGTGCGTCTTGCCGGCCTTACGCAGGAACTCGGCGTCGAACGCAGCGTTGTGGGCGACGAAGTGGGCGTCGGCCAATCGCGATGCCAGCTCGGTCAGCACCTGCGCGCCCGGTGGTGCGGCCAGCACCATGTGACGACGAATGCCGTGGATGTCGACCGGGCCGACGCGGAACCACCACCGGCGCCGCGGCGCAACCAGGCTGGACCACCGATCGAGCACGCGACCGTGCCCGTCGACCACGACCAGGCCGATCTGCAGCACATGATGGCGACGCAGCGACAGACCCGACGTCTCGACATCGACCACTGCGAACCGCATGTCGTCGAGCTCCGCATCCATGCGTCCAACCATACGCCGGGGGTGTGACACCACGAAGCTCACCGGCGTGTCCGGGCGTGCCCCGGCTCCTTCCCGCCTATAACAGTTCGGCCGCGAGGCTGGCGACGGCGCCACGCTCGCACGACGTCAAGGTGATGTGCCCGAAGCACCGCTGACCGCCGAACGCCTGGATCAACACGGCGAGGGCGTTGTTCGACTCACCCATGTACGGCGCGTCGATCTGGCTGGTGTCGCCGGTGAAGATCACCTTCGTGCCCTCGCCGATGCGGGTCAGCACGGTCTTCAGGGTCGTCGGCTCGAGGTTCTGTGCCTCGTCGACCACCACGATCTGGCGATGCAACGACCGGCCGCGCAGGAACGTGACGGACTCCAGCGAGAGTTGGTTGCGTCCGATCAGCTCGTCGATCAGGCGGTTGGCGTCGTTGCTGCTGCGCTGATCGGTCAGGGCCACGATCGCGTCGTGGATCGCCGACATCCAGGGGTCGAGCTTCTCCTCGAGGGTGCCGGGCAGGAAGCCGACATCAGCCCGGCCGACGGGAATGAGCGGGCGGTAGACGGCCAAGCGCTCGTATCGCCGGTTCTCGACGACCTGCTCGAGACCGGCAGCGATGGCGAGCAAGGTCTTGCCGGTGCCGGCGCGGCCATCGAGTGCAACGACGCTGACGTCGGGATCGAGCAGGAGTTCCAGCGCAAAGCGTTGTTCCTTCGACCGGGCCCGCAATCCCCATGCCTCCGGTGCGTTGTGATGCAGCAATGTGAGATCGTTCTCGACACGTCGGGCCAACGCCGATTGAGACCCGGCGCGCAGCACGGCGAATCCGTTCTCGTGCAACTGGCTGCACGACGGGACCGAGTCGATGTCGATGGCGCTCGCCGAATACAGGCAGTCGATGGCCTCGTGCGTGGTTTCGTACGTGCCCCAACCGCTTGGACGCGTTGCCAGGCTGCGACCGATGGGGCGATGCTCGTCGGCCTGCAAGCCGAGGTGGGCGGCCTTGATGCGCAACGCCGCGTCGTTGGAGACCACACACGTCGGGCCGTACATCTGTTGACCCAATGCCGCACCGATGATCCGGTTGTCGGGCAGGGAGGGGTCGAGCCCGTGTTCGATCAGCAGGTGCTTCTGCACCCCGTTGATCTCGATCTTGACCGTGCTGGCCGACGAGCTGTCGCCGACCGGCGTGGCATCGGCAAGCGATCCGCCGGCATTGACCCGTAACTCCTCCAACGTCCTCAGTGCCGTACGCGCCGCACGGCCCACGTCGTCGCCGCGGCTCTTCAGCCCGTCGAGCTCTTCGATGACGGTCAATGGGATCACCACGTCCGCTCCGATGAAGCTGGCGATACAGGCCGGGTCGGCCACCAGCACTGAGGTGTCGAGCACGATCCGAGTTCGCACACCCCCCTGGACATCGACATGACGAGCATGGGTAGGGGCGAGATCGGTCAACGCAACTCCAATCGTCGGTTCGGGAAGACGAGCGAACTGAGCAACGGAACAGTTGTAGCCGAGCAGGCGCGAGCGTTGGTGGATAGTGGTCGCCACCTGTTCCTACGTCCCCAACATCCACCGGCCTACATCGCCGCAGGCACCCCAGGGTCGAGCTCGACGCCACAGCTGTTGAGCGCGAACGCGACCACGTGGTAGTTGCCGACGGTGAAGATCACGTCGAGCAGTTGCTGGTCGGTCAACCTCGCGACAAGCACCGCCCACGTCGTATCACTGATGCGGGAGTCGTCGTGCAACTCGTCAGCGGCGCGCAGCAGGGCGGCGTCGTCGTTGCTCCAGCCGCCCTCGTCGATCGGCAACTTGGTGCGCTGCACCTCGTCGGCGCTGATGTCGCAGCGCAACGCGATCAGCGCGTGCTGGCTGAACTCGTACTGCGAGGCACATCGCCATCCGGCGCGCAGGATCAACAACTCGCGGTCGCGCGGCGTCAGCGAGTTCTTGGCGAGCACGTGGGTGGCGAAGACGAGCCAGCGACGCAGGAGAGCCGGATGGTGGGCCAGCGTGCCGAAGATGTTCAGCGGCGAGCCGTCGGGCGCTCGGAGACCGGCCTTGTCGAACAGTTCGATCACTTCATCGGTCGGTGCGGTCACGGGCGAGATGCGAGGGGAGTGCATGTCGCCATCTTGTCGCAGGGGCAGAATGCACGGGTGGTCGAGACCCCCTGTCAGTTCTGTGATGCGATCAACGGCACGTTGCCGGTTCGCACCGTCTTCGACGACGACATCGTGGTGACCTTCCTCGATCGCTCGCCGGTGTTCAAGGGACACGTGTTGGTCGTGCCGAAGCGACATGTGGTCACGCTCGCCGATCTCGATCTCGATCTCGTCGGGCCGGTGTTCGAGCGCGTGCAACGCGTCGCAGCGCGCATGCCGGCCGCGCTCGGCTGCGATGGCACGTTCGTCGCGCTCAACAACATCGTCAGTCAAAGCGTCGCTCATCTTCACGTGCATGTCGTACCGCGGCGTCGCAAAGATGGATTGCGCGGATTTTTCTGGCCGCGTGTGAAATACGACACCGATGCCGAAGCGGACGAGTACGCCGCGCGACTGGCCATTGCGCTGGCCGACTGATCGATCAGCAGACGATGCGCATCTCGATGCCGCGTGCATCGCGCTGACCGTCACCGAACGCGCGGTGCTCGCCGCGTTGGTACCGCTGCGCGCTCCACAAGACGGCGTACGCATCGAGGAGGTCGTCGGATGCCGCGCCGGCCGCGCGGATCGTGGCGGCGCAGCAGGCGCAGCGCCCGGTCGATGTCGTCCACGCTGGCGGCCGCAGCCTGCGGCACGCGGGGCGCGGCCTCCAGCCCCAGCCACAGCGCCGCCAGCAGCGTGGCCGATAGCGCTAGCGCCAGCCCCAACAGCAAGGCC
>JANPOJ010000136.1:0-12324 GCA_031427935.1 Ilumatobacteraceae bacterium
AACCACTGGGGATCGGCGCCGTTGAAGCCGTAGATCGTCTGATCGTCGTCGCCGACCCCGAAGACACAACCGTCGGGTCCGGCCAGCAGTCGCACCAGCAGCAGGTGCGCGGGCGTCAGGTCCTGGAACTCGTCGACCAACAGCACCCGGCATGCTCGCTGCGCAACAGCCCGCGCGGCCGGATCGGTCAAGAGCACCTCGATGGCCCGAACGATCTGCTCGTCGTAGTCGACAGAGCGCGACCTGCTGAGCTCTTGTCGGTACCTCGGCAGCACGGCTGCGAAGCCATCGACGTCGCCATCGTAGAAGGCCTCGACATCGACGGGATCGCGTAGCCCCAGACGAGCGAGCGACAGCGCTTCGATCCACAGCGCGACCGGATCGGAGTTCCGCTTGCGCGGGAACTCGACCAACCGCCCGATGATGCGCCGCACATCGAGCTCGGTGATCGTCGTGTGCGTGACCGATTGGGCAGCGAATGGTGGCGAACCGTTGACGATGGCCAGCGCAATCGCGTTGAGCGTGCGCACCTGGAGACCGCGCAGGTCGGCAATCCTGGCACTCATCTCCTCCTGGGCACGCTTGTTGAACGCCACCAGGCACACCGAACTCGCGGGCAGCCGCCATTGAGTCAGCAGGTGGCGGGCACGCTCGGTCAGCACCCTGGTCTTGCCCGAACCAGCCGGCGCGATCACCCTCGACGCGCCACCCGCATGGGTCACTGCGGCTAGTTGATCGGGCGCGAGGTCCGCGCCCGACACATTGGAGGCGAAGGGAACCAGCGACCGGTGCTCGAGTGCCACCCGGTGCACCACGGCGATCCCCTCGATCGGCTCGGTGAAGCGAATCGGCCCACCGTCGAGCCACACGACCGTGCCATCGGGAAGCGTGACCTCGCCATCGCTCGACGAGTCGACCGGCGTGGCGCCCAGTGCGATCGCGGCCTCGGCCAGGTGCCACATCGGCTGGTCGAGATCGCGAGCATCGACGGAGTTCGACCACACCAGGTGGTGCAGCTCGGACAATTCGAATGTGAACCGCGGCCCGATCTCGTGCATCGGCGCAGTGTTGACTGGGGGCTCGGCCAAGGCTGCCGCATGCTCGTCGCCGATCTCGAAGATGCGCGGGATGCGATCGTCGGCCAGCCTTCGCAGTTCAGCGAGCAGCTGGGACGGATTCACCGTCTGGGTCGGTCCCACGGGCCACCGCGGTACGTCACCCCAACCGTCGGGGGCCGGCTGGCCGGGCCGCACGACGACATTGCGACCGAGCGCGGCCATGGCCCGAACAGCACATACCGGAGTGCGACCGACCTTGGGTGCTTCTACAGCAGCAGGAGGAACGGGGGCGGGGTCAGTCGCGGGCGTCGATTGACTGCGCGACCAGCATTCACGCACCTCCGCCGAGGTCTCGTGCCGTCCGCCGCAGTAGACGCACGAGATGGCCATGACCGCCCACCGTATCGGCGTCACGGCCACGGCGACGTGCCCCTCGAGAGCCTCCCAGCGCGTCAGGCTCAAGATGTCGGCAAGTCCTGCCGATGATTCACACGTTATGGCGGACGTTCAATTTGCACCCCCGTTACAGCGGCTGGCAACGCCACCGAACGTCGCGCCCGTCCCCCCTCCCCCGCCCCCCGTCGCGGCACTGCCGCCGGTCTTGGTGCCGGCGCCCCGCTTGTCGATGCCCGTACCGGTGGTGCGCGACACGAGCAACGTTCCCGCCATCAACTTCCAGGACTTCCTGCAACCAGCCAAAGTCGATTCACGCCCGACCAAGAAGTCGAAGCGCCGGGGCAAGAAGTTGATCTCGATCCTGCTGCTGCTCGGCATCGTCGGCGGCGCGGCCTACTACTTCCGCAATTCGCCGGCGGTGCAGCGATTGCTCGGCCACGACCAGGTCGCCAAGCTTCCGGCGGTGCCCTTCGTCCGACCAGGCATCACCAGCGCCGAGTACACGGTCACTCTGTCCGCCGTGCAGAACGGCGTGCCGAACAACGTGACCACCAAGGTGATGGAGGACTTCGGCGCCGGACTCGGTCAGAGCTCGATCGAGAACCAGATCGGTGGGGCGTTCACGACCACGCAAGAGATCCGCACACGCGAATCCCTGTTCCGCCCTGGCGAGGCGTTCGGCGCAACATGGACACGTCAGCCCCGCGTGCCGGAGGCCCCGAGCCCGTTCGACGTGGCGGAGTACATCCCCATGATCGACGACATCATCGATCAGGCGATGCGAACCGTCGTCGAACCGACCGCCTCGAAGGCCAGCAAGGTCGACGGCGTGATCATGACGACGCTGACCTACGTGCTCGACAGGGCCCGCGTGCCCGAGATCGCCCCGGCCATCTTTGCGAAGGTTCCATGGCTGTTCGATGTGCCGAACGCAACCACCCTGACCGTCAGCGTCACCTACGACGAGACCGGCATCGTTCGCCACCTGTTCTTCGGCGTGGATCCTCCCCAACCCGGCACGGGCATCGACGCGACGTGGATCACCAGCTACACCCTCGACGTCCCATCGCTCAATGCCCCAGTGACCATTTCGGTGCCACTCGACGTCGTCGACGTTCCGGTCGGAACGCCCTGACCCCAATCGCGGCGAGTCTTCAAGATTCCCGCAAGCACGGCCGATGAACGTTCATGCGCCGCGTGGACGAGATCACTGAGCGACCGGCCCCACTGGCCCTCCCCGCGCCGTCCGGAACCCGGCCCCCACCGGTTCGGTGCCAGTGGTCGTGCCGGCCGCGTCGATACCGCCCTCGGCGACGTCGGCGCCGGTGTTGCCATACTGCCAACGGCCCAGCCCAAGGTCGCGGCACCCGCCACCGGCCCGGTCCCCACGACGCTCTTCGCCGAGGCGACACTCAACCGCTCCGCCAATCCCGGGTCGCCGGCCGCCGCGGCGACACCACCAAAGCGGAAGCGCACGCCCCTGATCGTGCTCGCCGTGATCGTGCTCGCGGGCGAGCACGCCACTGCCTCTGTCGTGGGTGGCACGAGCGGCACGCCCTAAGGGGGTTGCACACGCTCCCTGAGGCGCCCCCGGTGGAGACCGTCCCGGTCGTCATGCCGTGATCTGAGGAATCAGGCCAGTTTCTCGACGAACGCCTCGAGCTGGCGCAGGTTGCGGCACTCGTACACGCCGTCGGTGTGCGTGCCGTAGTCGCCCACGATCGAATCGCCGGTGTTCCAATAGCTGCGCGGCTCGGGATTGAGCCAGTACACGTGACGTGCCTTCTGGCGCATCTCTTTCACCACCCAGGCCTGCGAGGCGTGGTAGTTGTTGCGCGCGTCGCCGAGCAACAACACGGTGGTCTTCGGCCCGACGTCTTTGCCGTAGCGCTCCCAGAACACCTCGAACGCATGGCCGTAGTCGCTGTGCCCGTCGACCCACACGACGTCGGCTTCGGTGTTGACGCGGTGGATGGCGTCCTGGATGTCTTCCACACCCTTGAAGTACTCCGTCACCTCGTCGATGCCGTCGATGAAGACGAACGAACGGACCTTGGAGAACTGACCCTGGATCGCATAGACGAGCATCAGTGTGAAGCGGGCAAATGCCGCGACTGAGCCACTGATGTCGGCGACAACCATCAGCTCCGGCTTCGCCGGGCGCGGATACTTGAACTTCGGCTCGGCCGGAACCCCGCCATAGCTAAGCGAATGCCGCACCGTGCTGCGAAAGTCGAGCGGGCCCTTGCGACCGTGGCGCCGCTTGCGGGCCAGGCGTGCTGCAAGCTTGCGGGTCAGCGGGAACAGCGCCTTCTTCAGGTTCAACATCTCGTCGCGCGAAGCATGCATGAACTCGACGTCTTCGGGCAGCGGTTTCCGCAAGGTCTTGGCCATCGCCTCGGCACCACGATCGGCGACGAGCCGGCGACGGATCTCGGCCTCGATCTCCTTCTTGAACTGCTCGATCCGATCGTTGTACTCGTCTTGCTCGAGTCGCTCCTCGAGGGGTGTCAGTTCGCCACCGACCTGTTCGCGGCTCGCTTCCATCAGCTTCTCGAGCATCGAGTCGAGATCGAGGTTACGCAGCGTGCGATACAGGTAGTACGTGCCACCGACCGGTCGGCCGGGCTCCATTCCGGCGAAGCGCTGCACGGCCTGACGGGCCAGGGCGCGCATCAGCGCCTGGTCACCGTTCATCAGCGCCTGCATCAACAGATGCGCCATCTCCTCGGGCGTCAGCGAATCCATCGACCCACCGGCCGCGCCCTTGCCATCGCCTTGGCGCATCTGGTCCTGCGCCTCGCGCCACATCTCGTCGAACTCGTCGTCGCCCTCGACGATGTTGTACTCCGGACCGCGCAGGCTGAAGTACACCTCGAAGACCGTCTCGAACGCACGCCAGTGGGCGTTGTTCTTCACCATCGTCGCGCCGAGCGCGTACTTGAACGCCTCGCGGTCCTCGATGGGGATGTGCTGCACGGCCTCCATCGCGTCGAGGTTCTCGGTCAGCGAGACCGGCAACCCTGCGTTGCGGAGTTCGGTGACGAATCCTGCAAGAAGATCGAGCATGGTGGCAGCCAACTACTTGTCGACGCTGAGTTCTTTCGCGGCTTTGGCGATGTCGGTCTGGTACTTCAACAAGATGTGCAGCGTTTCTTTGGCCTGCTGCGCCTCGATGTGATCGATGCCGAGCAACACCAGGGTGCGGGCCCAGTCGATGGTCTCGCTGACCGACGGCGCCTTCTTCAGGTCGAGCTGGCGGATCGAGCGAACGATTCGGGCGATCTGGTCGGCCAGGTTGGCGCTGACCTCGGGCACCTTGGTCAGCACGATCTCCTTCTCGCGCTCCATGTCGGGGTAGTCGACATGGAGGTACAAGCAGCGCCGCTTCAGCGCTTCACTGAGCTCGCGAGTGTTGTTGGAGGTGAGGAAGACCAACGGAATCTGTTTGGCCACGATCGTGCCGAGCTCGGGAATGCTGACCTGGTACTCCGACAGGATCTCCAGCAGCAACGCTTCGGTCTCGACCTCGACACGGTCGACCTCGTCGATCAGCAGCACGACCGGGTCGTCCGCGGTGATCGCCTCCAGCAGCGGGCGGGTCAGCAAGAACTCGTCGCTGAAGATGTCGTCGTGCACCTCGCTCCACGAATCGCTGTTGCGATCGGCCTGGATGCGCAGGAGCTGCTTCTTGTAGTTCCACTCGTACAGGGCCTTGGACTCGTCGAGGCCTTCGTAGCACTGCAGGCGGATCAACCGCGCCCCGGTTGTCTCGGCGACACTCTTGGCCAGCTGCGTCTTGCCGGTTCCCGCAGGGCCCTCGACCAGCACCGGCTTGCCGAGCCGATCAGCCAAGAACACGACGCCGGCGATGCCATCGTCGGCGAGGTAGTGAACGTCTTTCAGCCCATCGCGGACCTGTTGCACGCTGTCGAAACGGTGACCCATGGGCTGGCACCCTACCGCCCGATCTGACAGGTCGATCAATCGGGTTGGTGTGTCAAACGCGACGCTGCGGCCCGGCATCAGCCGGGCCGCAGCGTTCGTTGTCAGTGACTCGACAGGGTCACCTTCAGATGTTCAACGACGACACTCGCGTGCCCCAGTTGGCCAGAGCGGTACGGGTACCGCCGCAGCTACCGATGGCTCCGGTGAGATATTGATCGAGCGTGCATGACTGCTCGATCGACTCACTGGCCAGCCACAACGTGTCGCCGTCCATCGCAACGGCGCCGTAGTCGCCCCAGCGGGTGCGCGGGGGGCTGCCGACGAAGGAGGTATAGCCGGTGAACCCGTCATCGGGGCCGAGACCCTCGGAGATGATCCTCACCGTCGGCTCCTCGTCGCTGAGGATCGTGTACGAGGCACTCGGGTAGTGATCGCTGCCCATCACCGTGGCAGCCATCACGACCTTGCCGGACGAGGAGACGCCGAGTGCCGGGTAGGTCACGTCATTGTTCTCGATCCCGACGTAGCCCGACTGTTGGACCTCGGCTTGTTTCAACGAGCCCTTCTTCACCTGCGGCTCGACGTTGACCCACAGCACACCGGCTCGTGTCGAGTCGCCGACCTGCACGCCGGTGCCGAGCGCACCGTACACACGGCCACCGCTGTAGATCACCTGATTCATGCGAGTGTCGCTCGAATCCGGTGAGGAAAGCACTTCCGGGGTCGCCGGCGGGGCACCGACCAACAGCGCCCAACAACCGAGGTTGCCGAGCACTGGGTCCGTCCCGAACCGGGCGCTCGGGTCATTGAGACAATCGCGCAGTGGCGCGGGGCCTTCCTTCTGCGTCGACTTCGGCGGGAAGGTGTAGGTGTCGGCCTTGATCAGCTTGTTGCTGAGCTTGAGGTTCGGCGTCGGCGAGTCGATCGAACTGGTGTTGGTGATCGCCCAAACACCGATCCGGTTCTCGCTCGCTGCGGTGTTGCCGGTCTCCGATCCATCACCCAGCGTCGAGCTGAGGAAGAACTCGGTGCCACCGCTGTCATTCGAAGCCTGACCGGCGGGTGAGATTGCCGGCCACACCGTGAAGCTGCGGAACGGCCCGAGCTTCGGGTTCTCGAACGACACCATCGTGGGTGTCGGATCGCCGGCGACCAGTTGCGTCTTGGAGAACGCATAGATCTGCGAGCCTGTGTAGGCGGCGCCGCCATTGCTGCCGTCGCTGAAGAACGAGTACTCGTTCGTCGTCACGTAGACGCCATAGTTGTCGACGCCGATGTGCGGGAAGTCACCGATGCAAGCGGCGGGGTTGGTCATGCCGGGTTTCGGTGGGATCGCGGGATCGCAATGGTGGTTGGGTGTGCCATCGGTGCCGTCGTTCTGCACCGGCAGCTTGTACAGGTTCCAACCGAGAGTCGGATCATCGGTTTGGCTGACCGCGATGTCGAGACGGTTCTTGCCGGTGAACTGACCGTTGACCGCGTTCTGATCGAGCGTCAGCACGGCCATGAAGAAGCGGCCCGTGGCGGCATCGAAGTGACAGATCGGGTCGGTCAGGAAGGCACCGAACGTGCGCGTCGCGCGAACGATGGAGGGCGGGTAGCCGAAGAACTCGTTGTACGAGATCGTGTCGGTGGCCGGACTTCCGTCCTTGTTGAAGACTCGAAGCACCGTGTTGACGCCCTCGAGCACGTGCTTCGGGCCGACGCACAGCGCCTGGTCCGGCGGCTCGCTGGAGAACTGGTTGCCATGGTTGGCCAAGCGATTGTCGCGGTGGTTCAGGCCGGCAAACGTCACGCCGATCTCAGCACCCGCGGCCTTGACGTCGGAGCCCTTGACCTCGGGCGCTTCGCTGGGCGTTGGTTCTGGTCGACCGCCCTCGTCGCCTTCGGCTGCGTGGGTCTCCGGGCTTGCGAGGCCCTCGACTCCGTCCACCCCAACAAGGCCGGACAGCCTCACCGATCCAGCACTGGTCAACAGGCCCCGCCTGCTGCACTGGCCGAGTGACTGGCTTCGACGATCATGGGGCCGGCGAGCAGCACTGCTACGCAAACGTACCTCAGTCGTTTCATATGTTCTCCCTCTCATCTGATTCCCGGTAAGGAATGGAACGGCAAACGGATTGCTCGGCCGATCTTCGCGCGCCGCGTCGACGATTGCGAGACTCGGGACCCGATTTCGCCTGGGCTGCCGACCCGACCGCGCGTGCCGATGAACCGCGTTCATCCAGCTCAGCGCGCAGTTTCACGACGACCACTCGTCGAACGGCACATACCAGAAGTTCAAGACTTACGGAACATTTGCTCGGAAGCGACCGCCTGATTCCTGATTCGGGACCGGTCTCGACGGCGTAGCCTGCGATCTCATGCCCAGGTCGAGCCCGATGGAACGAGATGTCGGCGAGTTCATCGGGGGCATCGCAGGCGAACTCGCTGCCCTCAGCGGCAGGGCTGCCGACGCACACACCCCCGACGCGGTGATCGAAGCCAGCAACCTGGTTGCCGCGATCATCGCCGCCGATGGTCGGCTGACCGACAGCGAGCTCGATGCCTATCTCGACGCGATCGGGCCATTGCTCGACCCACCGCTGCTCACCAGTGCATCGCACGTGCGCGAGACCGACCTCTTCCGCAGGCGCGACGAGTGGCTGGCCTTCCCGAGCATGCTGTTCGACCTCCTGGTCAAAGCGGATCGCAAGAACGGCACGCGCCGCACCAATCGTTACTACGAATTGGCGATGCGGCTGGCCCACGTGACTGCAGCGATCGATCTGGTGCCATCGTCGGACGAGGTGCAGGCGATCGACACATATCGCACCCTGTTGCTCCAGGCGATGGACGCAGCCGGGGTCCCTCGGCCAGGACAGCCCGACAGACCCGTACAGCCAGCGCCCGCGGTTGTGGCGCCTTCTCGCGCAGCGGCCGACACGACCCGCCCGACGCCCGCAGCCACCGAGGCCGACCTGCCGCCGGCTCGGTCCGTCGACGACGTGATGGCCGAGCTCGACAGTTTGATCGGTCTCGAGAACGTGAAGGCCGAAGTCCGCCGCCTGACCAGCATGTTGCAAGTGCAACAAATTCGTGCCGAGCGCAGCCTGCCGGTGATCGAGACCAGCCATCATCTCGTGTTCACCGGCAACCCCGGCACCGGCAAGACCACGGTTGCGCGGCTCATGAGCCAGATCTACCGCGCCGTCGGTGTCGTGGCCAAAGGTCACCTCGTCGAGACCGATCGCTCGAAGCTCGTTGCCGGCTTCGTCGGTCAGACGGCACTGAAGACGCTCGAGACCCTGCAGGCGTCGCTGGGTGGGATGTTGTTGATCGACGAGGCCTACGCACTGGCCCGTGGCGGCGACAACGACTTCGGCCGCGAGGCCATCGACACCCTGGTCAAGTTCATGGAAGACCACCGCGACGACCTCGCCATCGTTGCCGCCGGGTACACCGCGGAGATGGCCGACTTCATCGACGCCAACCCCGGCTTGAAGAGCCGATTCACGAGAACGATCTCGTTCCCCGACTACACCGACGACGAACTGGTCGCGATCTTCCTCGGCCTCGGTGAGAGGAGCCAGTACTCGTGCAGCGACGACGCGTTGGCCCGGGTTCGCCACTTCGTCAGCACCGAGCCGCGCACCCGCGGGTTCGGTAACGCCCGGTTCGTGCGCAACCTGTTCGAGACCGCGATCGCCCATCAGGCACAGCGCGTGGCACCGCTCAGCGATCCGAGCGACGAGCAGCTCACCACGTTGACCGCGGCCGACATCGCCGCCGTCGATGCCTGACCGGCGATTACCCTGCTCGTCATGAGGTTGCGGCGATGAGCGCTCGATCATGACGGCAGCCGTCATTGCCATCGTCGCTGCCGCGGTGGTGGCCCTTGCCGCCGTCGCTCGACGCCGACGACCGAGGCAGCGATCCATCGCAATCGACTCGTTCGCGCTCAGCGAGCCGTGGCGGCGCTACGTCAGCGCGGCGCAGGGCGCTCAACGGCGCTACAACGAGATCGTCGCCGCAACCCCGATGGGTCCGTTGCGGTCGAACATGGAGTCGATCACCCGACAGGTGCAACGCGGCGTCGAGGAGTGCTGGCTCATCGCCAAACGTGGCGACGAGCTCGATGTCGCCCTCAATCGGCTCGACGCACCGTCGCTGCGAGGGCGACTGGCCAGCTCGACCGACGACGCCACCCGGGCGTCGTTGCAGGCTCAGATCGACTCCGCCCAACGAATCCGCACGACGCGCGACGAGACCGACCAACAGCTCCGACTTCTCAACGTGCGCCTCGGCGAGCTCTTGGCCCAAGCATCGGAGGTCAGCGTCGGCGCCGATACGACCAGCGATCTCGGGAGTGCCGTTGACGATGTCGTGACACAGCTCGAGTCGTTGCGACTCGCCGTCGAAGACGTCAACAACCCGCATCCCGGCGGTGCAGGGCAGGCATCCGCATCGCCGTGAGCAGCCTGCTGCGCTCCAACGTGACCGTTGCGGCAGGCACCGCCGTCTCGCGCATCACCGGGCTGGCGCGTGTAGCCGTGCTGGGCATCGTTCTCAGTCAGGGGCCGGTCACCGACGCCTACGACCAGGCCAACGGCACGCCGAACATGATCTACGAGCTGCTGCTCGGTGGCGTGTTGTCGGCGACCCTCGTGCCACTGTTCACCCGGCTGCACGACGACGATGACGATGAAGCGACCTCGGCCGTGATCTCGGTCGGCATCATCGTGCTGGCCGGCCTCACCGCCATCGCCGTCGCCGCCGCGCCGCTGATCTTTCGGATGTACTCGCTGCTGACATCCAGCGAGGTCGATGCCGGGAAGTACCACACCGCCGGGACATTGCTGGCCCGCATCTTTCTCGTGCAGATCTTCTTCTACGGGCTCAACGCGATCGGGGCGGCCGTGCTCAACGCCCGCCGCCGGTTCTTCGCCGCAGCCTGGGCCCCGGCACTGTCGAACCTGGCGATCATCGCGTCATTGCTTCTCGTACCAGGCATCGTCGACCAGCGCGTCCCCCAGCTCGACGACGTGCTCAACAACGGCAAGCTGCGCTGGACCCTCGGCCTCGGCGCCACCATCGGAATCGCCGTGATGGCGTTCGCCTTGCTGCCGGCGCTGCTGCGGGCGAGGTTGCGGTTCCGGTTCAAGCCGGAGTTCGGTCATCCGGCAGTCAAGAGTCTGCGATCCCTCTCGAAGTGGGCGCTGGGCTACGTCGCCGCCAACCAGGTGGCGATCATCGTCATCCGCAACCTGCTGCACGGTGGTTCCGGCGACGAGGACGCGTACACCAAGGCGTTCACCTGGTTCGTGCTGCCCCACGGTCTGCTCGCCGTGTCGATCGCAACCACCTTCCTTCCCGAGCTCTCCAGCGCGATCAAGCGCAAGGACCGCCAGACTGTGCTCGACCGTTCATCACTCGGGATCCGCCTGATCGCTCTCGTCACCCTGCCGGCCGGGTTCGGGCTCTTCGTGTTGCGGAGAGCGATCGTCGGCGCAGCGTTCGAACACGGCAAGTTCACCGCGGCCAACGCGCTGAACACCTCGCGCGGGCTCGCCGGCTTCGCTCTCGGTCTTGTCGGCTTCTCGCTCTACCTCTTCGTGCTGCGCGTGTTCTACGCCCATCAGGATGCGCGAACGCCATTCGTCATCAATCTCGGCGAGAACCTGCTGAACATCGTGCTGGCGTTGTTGTTCGTCGATCGATGGGGCCTCCTCGGCCTCGGCCTCGCCTTCGGGCTCGCCTACCTGATCGCTGCAATGTGGGCCCTGCAAGTGCTTCGGTACAAACTGCCGGACTTCCCTCTCACTGCCGTGATCGACAGTCTCTGGCGCATGGGGTTGGCCGCATTGGTGATGGCCGAGGTGGTCTGGGTCGTGGCGGGGGCGGTCGGCGGCAACGCCGGATCCGGTGCGGTGGTGCGGGTCGTGGTGTCGACGATCGTCGGGACGGCGACGTATGTGGGGATGCTGTGGGCGTTGCAGTCACCCGAGCTCGACGACCTGCGTTCTCGCCTCAGGCCAGCGCAGACTGCGACATCCGCCGAGTAGCATCGCCCTCATGTTCAAAGCGTTCAAGAAGTGGTGGAAGTACCTCGGCGCCAAGCTCAACCGGAACTTCGAGAGCCGTGCTGACCCCGCCGTGCAGTTGGAGCAGGCCCTCGCCGAAGCGCAGGCCCAGCACCGCCGGTTGAAGGAGCAGGCCGCCAACGTCATCGCCAACCAGAAGCAGAGCGAGTTGCGGCTCAACAGCAAGATGGCCGAGCTCGAGAAGCTCAACGCCAATGCCCGCCAAGCCTTGATGATGGCGTCGGACGCGCAGAAGGCCGGCGATGCCGCCAAGGCAGCCCAGTACAACGGCGCCGCCGAGACCATCGCCAACCAGTTGATCCAGGTCGAAAAAGATGTCGAGGGCCTGAAGACGATGGTGCTCGAGTCGGCCAAGGCATCAGATCAGGCGAAGGCCGCGGTGCAGCAGAACAGTCGCATCCTGCAGCAGAAGCTTGCCGATAAGAACAAGCTGCTGTCGCAGCTCGAGCAGGCCAAGATGCAAGAAGAGATGAACAAGGCGATGTCGCAGCTGCAAGAGACCGTCGGAGATGACGTGCCGACGCTCCACGAGGTGCAGCAGAAGATCGAAGCGCGCTACGTCAAGGCCAAGGCGTCGTCGGAGCTGCAGGAATCATCGGTCGAGTCGCGCATCCTCGAGGTCGAGCAGGCCACGGCCAATGTCGAGGCGCACAGCCGACTCAGCGAACTGCGTGCCGAGTTGGGCCTCGACAGCCCATCAGACACGCCCGCCGTCGCCGCGGCATACGCCGAAGAGCAGCCGAAGCCCGCCGCCGGCTGACCGCCGGCGCCGTCTACGTCAGCAACACCAGGTCGTCGCGATGGATGACCTCGTGGGCAACATCCGAGGGTAGGTCGCT
>JANPOJ010000137.1:0-6890 GCA_031427935.1 Ilumatobacteraceae bacterium
CGGCGACGTGATCGCGATCGGTTGTGCGTGATGTGTCAGGGTGCTCATTGCCGTCCGTTTCGGGTCACGATGACGAATGGAAGAAATATTCCATTACTGATCATATCGGGAACAAACAGATCAGCAGTGCTGGTGCCACTATGCTCGGCGGCCGTGGAAGTGGCGGATCGCATCGGCAAGACGAGCACCAGTCTGACGAAGGCAGAGCGTCGCGTCGCCGAGGTCATCTTGGCGAACCCGCAGCTCGTGGCATTCGGAACGGTCGCCGACTTGGCCGAGGGCGCCGGCTCCGGCGCGGCGACGGTGGTCCGTCTCGCCACCAAACTCGGGTTCGAGGGGTTCAGCTCGCTGCAGGCATCGGTACAACAGGATCTGGCCAACCAGTTGCGGCCCGCAGCAGAGCGGATCCGCGATCCTGCCGTGCACGACTCGCTCAGCCGCCATCTGCAGCTCGAGGTCGGGAACGTGCAGACGACACTCGGTGAGATCGATCAGGTCGCCCTCGCCGACGTAGTCGAGCACCTCGCCGATCCTGCCCGACGCGTGCACGTGCTGTCGGGTGACGCATCGGTGGGTGTGGCAACCCAGTTCGTCGGCGACCTCGCAGCCCTGCGTGCCAACGTCGCGATCGTCGACGGCAACGACGTCGCCGTACGCCGCACGGTGGCGCTGATGGAGGAGACCGACGTGCTCGTGACGGTCGATCTTCGACGCTACGACCGCTGGCTGGTTGACGCAGCCCGCACTGCCGCCAAGGCGGGTGTGTGGACCGCGTCGATCGCGGACAGCGTGCTGTCGCCCGTGGCCGCGTGTTCGCAGCGGACTTTGGTGGTGACGGCCGCAGGCGCCGGGCCGTTCGACAGCCACGTCGGCACTCTCGCGCTGATGAACGTGTTGGTTGCAGGTGTCGCAATCCGTCTTCGTGGTGTGGCCACCGAGCGCCTCGACCGCGCCGAGGCGGCGTGGCGAGCCAGTAACGCGCTCAGCGAGCGATGAGCTTGCGCGAGTGGCCAGGCTGAGGATCAACCAGTGACGAGCGGCGTCGGGCGAGCGGTTGTGGTCACGGGGGCATCTGGAGGTATCGGAGCCGCGATTGCTCGGATCTTCGCTGCGGGCGGCGACCGAGTTGCCGTGCACTACCGCACCGGAAGGGATCGCGCCGAGGCCGTGCTGACCTCGATGTCGGGTGACGGCCACATGCTGGCCCAGGCCGACCTCACGGACCCGGACGCGATCTTCGCGATGATCGACGAGGTCGCTCAGACCTTCGGAAGGATCCGTCACCGCGTCGGCGCTGCCAACGTGACGTGGTGTGCGGCTCGGCACATGGGTCGAGGCGGCAGGATCGTGAACGTCGCGTCACGGGGCGCCTTTCGTGGAGAGCCGAGGCAGCCTGACGACGTCGCAGCAGCTGTCAACGGAGCGTCTCACCTCCGACTGTGAGCGCCGGATCAGGATGGGTTCAGCTGGCCGGCACGGCTTGCCACGAGCCATCGGTCGCGGCGCTGGTGATAGCAGCATCAACCAACTCCTGCACCCTGGCGCCGACCGCGAAGTCGGGCTGGACCTGCTGCCCCTCTGCGATCGCCGTGACCCACTGGCGGGTCATGACCTCGGTGCGGCGGAAGATGTAGCGGTACGTGTCGTGGACGCGCTCACGGGGCGCGCCTCGCCATGCCTCATCAGGGATCGGCAGGACGCGCGCCGGCCCAGGTTCACCAGCGCGCAGACCGCGGACCTCCTGCACGGTGTCCCAATCATTGACGGCGTGCAACGTTCCGCCACTGCCATGGAGATCGAGCTCGTGGATCTGTCCGAACGGCGTGCCTTCCCAACACACCGCGCTGACCTGCAGAGTGGCCGAAGCGCCGGACTCGAATCGGGCAAGGATCACCGCACTGTCTTCCACCTGGATGTAGCTGGAGCCGTCGGGCCGCGGCTCACGGGGCACGAAGCTGTCGCTGTGTGCGCTGACCGCGGTGACCTCGCCGAGGAACCACCTCGCCATGTCGAGCCAATGCGAGCCGAGGTCGCCGAGGATGCCGGCACCGGCCTTCGCTTCGTCGAACCGCCACGCGTACGCGCCGTCGCGGGCGTAGCCGGCGAAGTAGCGCATGCTGAGGTGGTACGGCTGGCCGACGTAGCCGTCGACGATCAGCTGTTTGATGAACTGATTCGTCGGCATGAAGCGATAGGTGAACGGGACCATCGTGATCGCGTTGCTGTGCTCTGCTGCGTCGGCCATCTCGTGCGCTTCTGCAACGCTCATGCCGAGTGGCTTCTCGCACAACACGGGCAACCCACGCTCGAGCGCGGCCATCGCGATCTCGTAGTGCGTCTCGTTGGGCGTGGCGATGATCACGGCATCGATCTCGCCACCCGCCAACATCGTCGACCAGTCGTCGTACACGTGGGTGACCTGCCAGCTGGCCGCGACGGTCTTGGCGCGCTCGAGATCACGTCCGCAGAGTGCCGTGATCGTGCCGATCGAATGGTCGGCGAGCGCGGGGAGGTACATCGCCTCGGCCCACCAACTGGTGCCGACCAACCCGACTCGTACTGATGGGCGGGAACTCGGCGCGTCAGACATGTGGGTCAGTCTGGCAGGGCAATGCCCGCGGGTGAGGAGCCGTGCGTCAGTCGGTGGGGCTGCCGAAGCGACCGTGGTCGAAGTCGATGAACGCCTGGCGCACCTCGTCGTCGGTGTTCATGACGAACGGCCCAGAGCGAGCGACCGGCTCGCCGATCGGTTGACCGGTCAGCACGATCACTTCCGACCGCGGCGCGACACCGGTCAGCGCGAGCTCGTCGCCGTCGATCACCGCGAGCACCGCTTCGCCGACCTGTGTGTCGCCGATGGCGATCGCGCCCGTCATGGCGTAGGCGAGCACGACGTGGCCTCGAGGCAGCTCGGTCGACACGACACCTCCCTCGTCAAGCGTCACGTGCGCGTAGGAGATCGGGGTGCGAGTGCGGCCCGGACCGGTGAGGCCGAACAGCTCGCCGGCGATCACTCGTACCGTGACGCCCGGCCGCTCGTCACGCGCGTTCTGATCCGCACGAATGTCTTGGTACGCAGGCGTCGTCATCTTCTCCGCTGCAGGCAAGTTCACCCACAGTTGCAGGCCGTGGGTTCGGCCCCCGGCCGCCTGCGCTGCCGCCGATGGGCCTTCCTTGTGCAGCACACCGGAGCCCGCCGTCATCCACTGGGTGTCGCCGGCATGCAGGAAGCCATGGCTCCCCATCGAATCGCGGTGTTCGGCGTCGCCTTCCAGCAGATAGGTCACGGTTTCGAAGCCGCGGTGCGGGTGCCACGGCGTGCCCGTGCTCTCGCCCGGACCGAAGTCGACGGTGCCCATGTGGTCGAAGAGCAGGAAGGGGTCGATGTACGACAGCGACGACGTGGGGAAGGGCCGGCGGACCACGAAACCGTCGCCTTCGATGGCGCGCTGGGCTGGGATGAGGCGGGTGACAGTGGCTGTGGAAACGGACATGGGCTCTCCTTTGTTGTCCTCACATCTGTTGTCTACACAACAATTGTTACTAGCCAAGTATTCCGACCGGTCGATCAGTGCAGGTTGGGGACGAGGGGAGTGGTGCGAGTGATGCAGTCCTGCAGCTCAGAGCGAACGCCCGGCGACAGTGACGAGTCGGCCAACGCCGTGATCGGTGCGTAGACGAGGCGCGTCAGCGGTTCGTTGCAGAGCAGCACCGGCCAGGGCACGACCGCAAAGACGCCGGGGGAGGTCTCGGTGAAGCGCGCCGTTGCGGCCAGCTCGTCGAGCGTGCGGGGATCGGCGAAGACCTTGCGTCCGGGCGTGCCCATGCCCGAGATGAGGTTTCCGACGCTCCAGTACACCCAGGTGCCGTTGACCTTCTCGACCGGCTGAACCACATGCGGACCGTGTTCGACGATGAGATCGATGTGAGCGAGCGCGGTGAGGTCGGTGACGAACTGACGGTCCTCAGGCAGGGGAGCGGGGAGCAGCTCTTGGAAGATGTGCAGGCTGACGACGACGACCTCGGCACCGTGAGCGCGTGCCGTTTCGACATCGGCGGCAACCTGCGCCGGCGACGCCGCGAAGTTGAGCCGCCACGGCGCCCCCGGCAGCGCCGTGTTCGAGTACCGGGTGTACGAGAGATGGGCCACACGGACGCCGTTGACCATGAGCGTCGAGGTCGCGGCCGTCGCCTCCGCCGGGTCACGGGCAGTGCCGACGTGCGACAGTCCGGCGGCGTCGAGCGCGGCCAGCGTGGTGTCGATCCCCGACTCGTCGAGGTCGTTGCTGTGGTTCGATGCCGTGCTGCAACGGTCGAAACCGGCGCGGCGCAACCCACCCGCGATCTCGTAGGGCGCCAGCAACAGGTTCCCGCCGAACGTGGAGCTGCCGTAGATTCCGGAGCGCTCGCCGGGTCGCCCGATCGGTAGCTCCATGTGGCAGATCGCGATGTCGGCCGACGAGATCATCGCGCTGATCGGCGCAAAGAGCGGGGCGAAGTCGTACCGCGCTGCGGTGCCCGAGGCGTGGGCCGACGCTGCAGCGTTGACAGCGTTCTCCGTCAACACGTCGCCGGTCGCGACGAGGCTGAACGACCGCATCGGAGGCGTCAGGCGCGCCGCGGATTGCAGTGAGGCTGTGTCCGCGGGGCCCGAAATCGCAGTGGTTGCAGTCGTCGCAGCCAGCAGCGTTGCGCCGACGAACAGCACCACGCTCGACGTTCCCACCCGGGCCCGTCGCCCGGTCATCTGGTCACCGTTCGAGCAAACGAACCCGTGAGAGCGTGCGCACTCGCGAACCGTCGATGTCGGCCCGCAGCGTTGCCCACGCCTCCTCGACACTTGCCCCTACTGCCGATGCGACCCTCATCGCGCCGTCGAATCGTTCGGCCTCGGCGATCCACACGGCCTCCACCTCGACCAGACGGCCATCACGACCGCGTACGTGGTTCTCGCGATAGTCCAGCATGGTCCGCCAGCCGGCGCGCTCGAGGGCGCGGCGATCGACCGGTTCGAGACACGCTCCGTGACGTCGAGGTCGGAGAGCGGGATCACGCATGCTGATCGCCATCGATCCATTGTGGACTACACCACCTGTGGATCGTCAGTGCCAACTACCTGTGGATTCGTTGGGGATATCGGTCCGTGATCGCAGCGCGCGAGACTGCGTGCATGTCTGCACAAGCACGCCTCGCCGAACTCGGAATCGTCCTACCTGAACCGATGCGCCCCGCCGGTTTGTATCGCAGCGCGGCGCGCGTCGGGGACTTGATCTTCTTGTCGGGCGCCGCCCCGGTCCGCCCCGACGGCAGCACGGTCACCGGCAAGGTCGGGGGAGCGATCGACCTGGAGACGGCGCGCCACGCCGCGCGACTGGTCGGGCTCCAACTGCTCGCGGCCCTGCAGGCAGAGTTGGGTTCGCTCGATGCGGTCTCGCAAGTCGTGAAGCTGCTGGGGATGGTCAACTGCGCTCCCGGGTTCAACAACACCCCAGGGGTGATCGACGGATGCTCCGAGCTGTTCATCGAGGTCTTCGGTGAAGCCGGTCGCAGCGCGCGAAGTGCCGTCGGGATGGCAGAACTGCCCTTCGACCTCTGCGTCGAGATCGAAGCGATCGTGCAGGTGCACCCAGACTGAGGCGTCAGATCTGCTTGCTCAGCTTGACGTCCCACCCGGCGTGGACAGCGGCGCCCAGCGCACCGGTGGCCTTCTGCGGTCGATAGTCGATCTGGACCTTGGAGAATCGCAGCGAGACCTCGTCGAGCGGCACATCGCCGGATGACGCGCTGATCTGGTAGGAGGAGACGGTCACATCGTTGAGGGTGACCTTGAGGTACTCCTGCTGTGACGAGCCGGGGCGGCGGGCGACCAGCACGGCGCTGGCGACGTGCTTGCCGTTGGCGCACAACAGCATCAGCTTGGGCGAGGCAGAACTCGTGACCGCAGCGAAGTGCAAGTCTTCGATCTGCACCTTGCCCGCGCCGGCACCGGAGGCCGACAGGGGAGCGAGGCTCGATTCTCCCCACGAGAACGAGACGACTTCGATCTCGTTCGGGTGGTGAGCGTCGTGGCTGTCCCCCGGCACGGTGTCGATCTTGAGGAAGTAGTCGACCATCATCGGAGGCTAACGCACCGTCGGCGGCCAGATGTTCGCTAGAGTTTCGTCATGACGAAAGTAGGCGGTGACACAGAGGGTCGCCGATCGCGGTGCCGTTGGTGTCGGCGCGTGCTTCCAACGCAAAAGATGGGTCGGCCACGTGTGTTCTGCAGCCAGGCGTGCCGGCAATGGGACTGGGTCGGCCGACAACGGGCACGCGAGCTACAGCTCAACGAGAACGAGTTGATCGTCACCAAGGCCGAGCTGGATCAGTTACACGACGAGCTGTACGTCCTTGCCTGCGCCGTCGACGACGTCGAACGCGACCTGGTGTCTGCGGGCAAGGCCGCAGCGAAGGGCGAGATCAGCGAGATGCTGACGTGGTTGCTCGAAGCGGCACGCCCGATCCGCAACCGGGAACTGCAACCGCAACGCCCATAATCATCGTTATGTCAGGTCGTGACGGATGACCGTCGCACGGTGCGACACTCTGAGGTATCCCCTGCTGAGGGCGCTGCCGACGAGTTGACCCGTAACGCTTTGCTGTCACTGACGCGTAACAGCGAAATGCTCGACTTGCTTGTCACGGCGCTGCTACCGTTGCTCTCGACACGTAGCACAAACAATTTAGTTGAGCTCAGAAGGGGAGCCGCTGAGAGGACAGATTCTCTCGGTGAGAGGTTGACCGGTAATCCGGGAGGTCAGCCTGGACAAGGAACACAGCACGCGTCGCCCCCGGTGTTTCTTGTCAAGGAGTCAGTTCCAATGGTCGATGCAATCGACGTGGGGCGTTTC
>JANPOJ010000138.1:0-2841 GCA_031427935.1 Ilumatobacteraceae bacterium
CCAGTCCTCGCAGAACTCGAGGTACGGGTCGCCCGCCAGGTCGCCGAACTCCTTCATCGTCGTGAACACGTCGATGGCCAGACCTTCGAGCGCCCGGTTGACGCCGGCCAGGCGCAGCACCGGGTCGCTGCTGCACGCCGCTTCGAACAGAACCGTGTTCTCGGCGAACTGGCCGATCTCGGTGCCCATCCAATCGCTGAGCATCACGCTGATCTCGACGTGGCGTGCCTCGTCCCATGCCTGTCGGGCCATGTCCATCTTCAACGCGAACGGCACCGTGTCGGGCGCCGAGCCGGTGCCGGTGTCGAAGTCGTGACACGTGCGCCCGGCGCCCTCCAACGCTTGGATCTCGCCGACGAAGATGCCGTGCATCAGGGCTCTCGCCGCGTCGCTGGCATCGCGGCGCGATGGCGTGAGGCGATTGCTGTTGCGTGCCTGGGCGCCCGACTGGAACACCGTGCGAGGGTCACCCATCCGCTCGCGGTTGGTGACGGTGTGGAACCGTTCGTCTCGGGCCAACTCCTCGACCGGGAAGAACTGTCTCATCCGCCCGCTTCTCCCTGAGCCCCGATCGTGCCGGGCCCGGCGATCCCGCCGGCCTCGAGCATCAGCTTCTCGAGCCGCGCCTGGTGCGCCGCGGCGCGGTCGACTTCCTCGGGAGTCTCGATCAACGACTGCAGCAGCATCTCGCCGTCGCGCCAATCGTCGAACTCGTCCTGCAGGATGAAGTTGATCGAGCGGATCGTGGGGGCGTCGGTGATCTGGCTCGTGTTGTTGCGGTGGTAGGTGTACGCCGAGATGAAGTGGGGGATGTACACGCGGTACACGCCGACCAGCTTCTCGATCGTCATGTCCGCAGCCTCCGGCTCGGTCATCGCCTCGACGAACCGGACCATCGCGTCGTTGGCCGGCTGGGTGAGCCGATCGGTGTTCATCTCGCGTAACTCGGGCAGGCGCTTGTG
The DNA here is from genome assembly GCA_031427935.1 of Ilumatobacteraceae bacterium. Classification (GTDB taxonomy): domain Bacteria; phylum Actinomycetota; class Acidimicrobiia; order Acidimicrobiales; family Ilumatobacteraceae; genus JAENVT01. The sequence goes on from JANPOJ010000138.1 coordinate 963, forward strand.
CCACAGCTCGGCGTGCCATGCGTGCTTGTAGCAATGCGTGCCGAGGCGCATCTTCACGTCGAGCTCGGGCACGGTCGCGACCCAGCCGCCGAGCGCCTCGAACAGCTTCATCTCCGCCCACTTGTAGTTGCCGACACGCCGTGCCGATTCCTCGACATCGAACGCTCCGGGAAGCTCACGGCGATCCCACGGCGCGAACGGTGCCCTCGGCTTGTGCGGATCGGCCACGTTGCCCCCTCTGACGCTTGGCGAATAGGTCACCGCCGGCGTATCGATGGCGGACTCCTGGTGCCGGACAGTAGCGGGCGCGATTCCACTCGGGTCAACGCGGACGGTGATGGGGCTCGGACTGTTGCGACGCGAGCCACGCCTGTTCCGCCTCACCCAGAGGGGTCGCCGGCAGGCCACCGGCGCGGTACTCGAGCAACATCGACCGCCATGGTGCAGTCACTTCGAGCTTTCCGAGGATTGCGCTGACACCCCACACGACCCGATCGAGGATCACGAAGCTCGGCGGCATGTTGAGCTTCTCGATCACCTCCGCGTGGGGGCCCTTCACGTCGATGATGGTCGCCATCGCGTCGCGCACGAAGGCCCGTGTGAACGTGAACGTGTCGGTGAGGTACGGCGTGTACGGCGTGCTGACGTAGTCGTAGACCTGCTGCGCGGCCAACCCGTGACCGGCGCGGAGAAAGCCGATCTCTTCCATCACCGACACCAGCAGCTCCGGGTCTCGGTGCACGACGATGGCGTCGAGGCTCGGTGCCAGTTGGTGCCATTCACCCGGGGTCCATCGCTTCACGAGCCCGAAGTCCAAGAAGGTCACGTCACCGTGAACGCTGAAGCGGTAGTTCCCCGGATGCGGGTCACCGTTGAAGACGCCGAGGCGGTGCACCGCGTGCTGGGTGAAGCGCCAGATCGACTCGCCGGCACGTTGGCGCGCAGCCGGGTCCGCGACCTGTTCGAACTCGGCCCACGACAACGCCTCGACCCACTCGGTGGTCAGCACGCGCTTCGTGCTCGTGGCCGCGTCGACGGCCGGGATGCTGATGAACGGATGACCGGCGAAGTGAGTGCCGAACTCGGTCTGGCTCGCCGCCTCGAGCTCATAGTCGAGCTCGTCGCGCATGCGGGCGCGCAGCTCGTCGACCAACCCCTTGGCGTCGAGGCCCTTGAGCACGAATGCGGTGCCGAGTCGGTAGAACGCCTCGGCGTTGTCGAGGTCGGCCTCGATCGACTCGGCCACGCCCGGGTACTGCACCTTCACCGCGACCTCACGCCCATCGTGCGTCACGGCCCGATGCACCTGACCGACGCTGGCCGCGGCCACCGGCACGACCTGCCAATCGAGGAAGATCCGCTCCGGGGGCTGGCCGAGCTCGTCGGTGACCATCTTGGCGGCGAGCGACGGCGCCATCGGTTGGGCGTCGGACTGCAAGGTGGCCAGTGCCTTCTGGGCATCGTCGGGCAGGGCCTCCATGATGAAGCTCCGCAGCTGGCCGAACTTCATCAGCGCGCCCTTCATGTTGCCGAGCTCGCGGGCCACGTCTTGCGACGTGCGAATGGCGAACTGCTCGTCGAGGTCGTCGCGGCGCTCGCCGCGGTGTCGCAGCCTTCTCACGCGGTGCACGACGTATCGCCCGCCGTTGCGAGCAGTGAGTCGCCAGACGCGTGCCGTGCGACGCCAGCGGACCAGCCGGCTCACGCCAGTCGGCGCGCCGTCGGGTTGGCTGCGAGCAGATCGTGCGGCAGGTCGGCGCCGGTGACCTCGTCGGTCCAGTAGGTACCGGCATCGAGCCGGGCCAGCGCCACCTCGACGTCGGCGAGGTCTTTCTCGATCTCGTCGAGATCGAGGGGCTGGTCGGCGGCGTCGCTCATC
>JANPOJ010000139.1:0-8708 GCA_031427935.1 Ilumatobacteraceae bacterium
CGTGATGCGCTAATAGTTGAACCGGGCAGCCCCGATTGGCTACGTAGCGTTCCGGGGCTGCCCGATTCATCCAACGGGTCCTCACAGTGCGGCGACCAACCCGGGCGGCGGTTCGCCGACCATCTCGTTGTCGGTCGACAGGATCAACGCGTCGAAGATGTCGGGTACCTCCAAGCCCGGCGGTGGATCCGAGGCGATGAAGCCGGCGGTGCCCCGCTGCGCGTTCAGCGTGGCACGGAGGTCATCGGTCAGTTCGATGTTCGGTCGATCACCGGGGTTGAACGAGATCGTCTGCGTCTGGTCGATCGCGAAGTGCTCGAACCCGGCAAGCCGTCGGAAGTGCACGCCCATCGGGGTCCACTCACGCGCCGCGTTCGTGGCGTGATGCGAGTTGCCGCACCAGACCAGCATCGGCGCCTGATCGATCTGCAGCCACGCGGCGACCAGGTTCTCGGCCTGCACGAGCTCGCGATGGTTCGTGGCAGCCCACGTCAGCGGGTTGTCGCGGTGCTCGATCGGCGTCACCGTCCACCCGATCTCATAGGCGACGAGCGTCCACCCGAGCGCCCGCGCTGCATCGACGAGTTCGAGCATCTCGGGCTGTGCGAGATATCCGAGTATCGGCAGTGTTGTGACACCACAGGTGGGGCCGTCGTCGAGGTTCGGCCTCCATCGCCATATGCCGGCAACCGGCGGCGTGCGCCGCGGGCAGGATCTCACGACCGATGCGACGAGTCCGCGCACAACGTGACATGCCGCTGTGGGCCTCGTTCATCATCACCACTTGCGACGTCACGAAGCCGTGCGTCACGATCTGCGAGGGCGTCATCCACGTCACGACACGCGGGTCCATCCACGTCGCGTTCTGTTGAGCTCCTCGAAACCGTTGGCCACGTGCCAGGCGCGCAGGTCGACCTCGGTCTCGTCGTCGGCGACGTAGCTGAGGAGGTTGCGGCTGTGACCTATCCGCAGCCACGCCGCGACGTGGGCGTTGACCAGGTCGGTCAGTTGCTCGCGGTCGGGGCGAAGCAATGGGCGGATCTCGGGCATGACACAGCCTCCACCAGACGTTCGTTGCGAATTGGAGACCGCTACCGGTGCGGCACAGCACCGACCCTAGCGGAGTGTCTCAGGGCGGGTGGGCGTGAAACACTCCACGGGGTTAGATGCGCTCCCAGTAGCGACGGAGCTCCCAATCGGTGACCGTCTGGTTGAAGGCCATCCATTCGCCCTTGGCCATCGTGAGGATGTGATGGTGCACCTCGTCGCCGAAGCACTCCTTGGCGATCGACGAGCCCTCCCACAGCGCAATAGCGTCGGGCAGGTTCCACGGGATGCGACCGATGTCGGTGGCCTCGTAGCCATTGCCCACATACGGCTCGCCGAGGGGCAGCTTGTTGCGAATCCCGTAGAGGCCACCGGCGATCTGGCCGGCGAAGGCGAAGTAGCTGTTCGCGTCGCTGCCGGGGATTCGACACTCGACGCGACAGCCCTTGCCATGGCCGACCTTGCGGAACCCGAGGGTGCGGTTGTCGACACCCCAACCAATCCCGGTCGGTGCCCACGAGCCCGGCTGGAAGCGCTTGTAGCTGTTGACGGTCGGCCCCCACAGCAGGCTGAACTCCTGCGCGGTTGCGATCAGGCCGGCAACGTAGTGCTGGAAGGTCTCGCTCATCCCGTGGGGGCCGTGGTGGTCGTCGAACATGGCCTTCTTACCATCGAGCGACCACAAACTCGAGTGGATGTGACACGACGAACCGGTGTCATTGAAGTCGTACTTGGCCATGAAGCTGACCGAGCGCCCGTTGAGGTGGGCGATCTCTTTCGCCGCGGTCTTGTACACGCTGTTGCGGTCGGCCATCTCGACCGCAGTCGTGTAGTCGAGGTTCATCTCGTGTTGCCCCCGGCCGGCCTCACCCTTGGAGAACTCCACCGGCACACCCGCCGCTTCGAGCCCTCGACGGATCGCGCCGAGGATGTACTCGTCCTTCGTCGTCTGCAGGATGTGGTAATCCTCGAGCCATGGCGAGTGCGGGCGCAGGTCGCGGTAGCCCTTGCCGTATGCCTCGTCGTAGGTGTCTTGGAAGAGGTAGAACTCGATCTCGCTGGCGACCATGGGCAAGAAGCCCAAGGCCTCGGCGGCTTCTTCCTGGCGTCGCAGCACCGTGCGCGGCGCCACCTCCACCAGTTCGTCGGTCTCCACGTCGAACAGGTCGCACATGATCATCGCCGTCTTGTCGACCCACGGAATGCGACGCACCGTGTTCCAGTCGGCGCGCGCCAACATGTCGCCGTAACCCTGGTCGTAGCTGGCAAACCGGTAGCCGGGCACGGGGTTGTTGTCCATGTCGCAGGCGATCAGGTAGTCGCAGTTCTCGGTGCCGGCGTCGGCAACGGACTCGAGGAAGAACCGCCCTGTGGTCCGCTTCCCGGTCAGTCGCCCCTGGAGGTCGGGGAAGACCATCAGCACCGTGTCGATCTCACCACCACGGATCTCGCGCTCCAACTCGTCACGGCTCACTTCGGTTCGTCCGGTCATGGCGCTGCACTGTAGTTACGATCACACGATGCCCGGAGACGGAGACCGATCGATCGCCCAGCACATCCTCGACGGCATGAAGGCGACCGGCATCCGGCAGCTGTTCTGCCTCCCCGGGGTGCAGAACGATCCGTTCTTCGATGCCGTGGTCGACGCACGCGAGTGGTTGGAGGTGATCGTCACCCGCCACGAGCAGGGTTGCGCCTACATGGCGATGGGCGCCGCGCAGGCGACCGGGCGGCCGGCGGCAATGTGCGTGGTGCCAGGGCCCGGCTTGTTGAACGCTGCTGCCGGCTTGTCGAGCGCGTGCGGGGGCGGTGCACGCGTGCTGGCCATCGTCGGCCAGATCCACTCGCCCATGCTCGGCAGGGGCTTCCGAGTGCTGCACGAGCTCGACGACCAGCCGGCAGTGCTGCGCCAGGTGACCAAGCACGCGGCGATCGTCCGCGACATCGACACGGCGGCCACACAGATTCAGCAGGCGTTCCACGAGCTCGTCTCCGGCACGCCACGACCCGTTGCCATCGAGGTGCCGGCCGACCTGTGGGCCAAACCGGCGCCCGGAGCGGTCACCGGTGGGGTGTGCACGATGCCGACGATCGACCTGGCCGCTGTCGATGCGGCTGCCGTCAAACTGCGTGCCGCGACCAACCCGCTGATCTGGGTCGGCACCGGGGCACAGGATGCATCACCCGCGGTGCGCCGGCTTGCCGACCTGCTGCAGGCGCCCGTGTCGACGCGGCGCATGGGCCATGGGGTGATGGACGAGACCGATGTGCTGTTCGCCCCGATGGGCCTCGCCCACCGCATGTGGGCCGATGTCGACCTCGTGCTGGGAATCGGCTCGCGCATCGAGTTCCCCTTGCTGCAATGGGGAACGACCGGGTTGGACCTCATCCAGATCAACACCGACGTCGACGAGCTCGACCGTCATCGGATCGGCGCGCTGGGCATCCATGGCGACGCTGCCGAGGTCGTGCCCTTGCTGCTCGATCGCCTTTCCGACCTGCAGCGAGCTGATCGTCGCCCAGCCCTCGGCGCGCAGCGTGCTGCGTTCTACAACGACATCGCCCACCTCGAACCGCAGCTCTCGTATCTCGCGGCGATCAGCGATGCCTTACCCGACGACGCGATCCTGGTCGAGGACGCGACGCAGATGACGTTCGTCGCCCACTTCGCCTACCAGTTCCGCCATCCGCGGACGTACCTGTCGACCGGGTTCGCCGGCACGCTGGGTGCCGGCGTCGCGGCCGGCATCGGGGCCAAGGCCGGGGCGCCCGATCGTGTCGTGGTGACCATCAGCGGTGACGGCGGCTTCTTGTTCACCGCGACCGAGTTGGCCAGCGCGGTGCAGCATCACATCCGGGCGATCACGGTCGTGTTCAACGACAACGCCTACGGCAACGTGCGCCGCATCCAGCAAGAGCGCTTCGGGGTCGAGCGAACGATTGCCTCGACGCTCGTCAATCCCGACATCGTCACCTTCGCCGAGAGCTTCGGCTGTCTCGGGCTGCGCGCCCACGATCCACATGAGCTCGGCGACGCGCTGCGCACGGCGATGGCCCACGACGGACCTGTCGTGATCGAGGTGCCGGTCGGTGAGGTGCCCTCACCGTGGCCGTTCATCGTGATGCCCCGCGTTCGCTGAGCGAACCCGAAGGATCAAGCCTTCTTCTTGACTTCCTTCGGTGCCTTCAGCACGCCCTTGGCCAACGCCTCGTCGAGGTACTTCTCGGCATCTTCGGCACTGACCCGCAGAGCAGGTGCGATCTCACTGATGAGGTTGATGCGCGCCCGGTCGTACATCGTGCGCTCGGCAGCCGACAACGACGCGTCACGGTTGCGCGCCGCGAGGTTTCGAACAACCTCGGCCACCTGGTACACGTCGCCGCTCTTCAGCTTCTCCTGGTGGTTCTTGAACCGGCGGCTCCAGTTGGATGGCACGCGGGGATCGGGCTTCGACAGCACCGAGACCAGGTCCTCGAGCTCGTCGGCGTTGACCGGCGGGCGAACGCCCACCTCATCGGTCTTCAGCGTCGGCACCGACAGGGTCATCTCGTTGATGACGGTGCGCAGGATCAAATACTCCTGCGTCGAACCGAACGCTTCCATCTTCTTGGTTCCCTGCACGATGCACGCGCCATGCTGGGGGTAAATGACGGTGTCGCCCTTTTTGAACTTCACACACGACCTCATGCGGCTCGAACTGCGGACTTGTTTATGGTAGGGCCAGATCGCCCGAATCCCTACCCGTCGGCCTCCTCGTACAGCTGAAGTCTTGGTGGGACGTGCGGCGACAACTCCAGGTCGAATTGCCGTTCCGTGCCGTCGGTGTGGCGCAGCGTCACGCGGCCGCGCATCGGTGTGATCGCCGCAACATCGACCACGCCGAGACTGCCGTGTGCGGAGGTCCACGACTCGGCCTTGCCGGCCCTCCTGGCCAGCGATTCGTCGAGCGCGACGTTGTCGGCGAACAGATCGTTCGCCGCACCGTCGGTCCAGTCCGACAACAGCACTGCGAGCCGCTCGGCGGCCTCCAGCAGCGCCACGCTCGGGCGACTCACCGTCGTGGGGACCAAGCCGTGGTCGTCGAGGATCTCCATCATGCGTCGGGCCATGACCGACATGGGCACGTAGGTCGCGTTACCCAGCGCGATCACGCCGATTCCGCGGCCGGGCAGCCAGCGCATGTTCGACCCGTAGCCCGGCAGACCACCGGAGTGGAAGACGAAGTGCCCGAATCGGACGTCGTGCGTGACGAACAATCCGAAGCCGTACCCGCGGCCCTCGATCCGCTCCGGTATGGCTTCGTCGCCTTCACCACTGGCCGGCGTGTACGCGGTCGGGAACGATCGTTGGATCTGCTGCATCTCGCGGCGCGAGGCGCGACTCAGAGGCCCGGAGTCGACGTCGTCACGGGGCGGAAATGCATCGCCGAGCCACGTGACCCACCGAGCCAGATCGCTGACGCACGACCACAGCCCACCCATGGGTGCGATCGCCCCATCACCGAGGGGCGGCAGGTCGGCCACACGTTGGTCGTCGACCACGTCGTACGGCCTCGCCCAATCGTCGTGATGCGGTTGTATCCAGGTCGTGCGATCCATCGCCAACGGCCGCAACAGGTTGTCGGTGATGAACTCCTGCGCTGATCGTCCCGTCACACGCGGGATCAGTCGCCCCAACATGGCGAACCCGAGGTTCGAATACTCACCGTGGCTCTGCGGGGCCCATGCGAACGTCGCCCCGTGACTCAGGAGCTCGTCGAGTTCGTCATCGGAGAAGTCGACGTGGCGGTCGGCCCAGACGTCGTCGGTCACCAGGCCGCTGGCCATCGACAACAGGTGACGCACCGTGACCGGCGGCGAATCGGTCGTCGGCCCGACGACGGCGGCGAACTCCGGAGCGATGTCGGCGACCACGTCGTCGAGTCGCAGCAAACCCCGGTCACGCAGCAGCAAGATCGCCGACGCCGTGAAGCTCTTGGTCATCGAGGCGATGCGGAAGACCGTGTGCTCGGTCTGCAGTGCGTCCGGTTCCGCCGCTTCGGCCCCCGTCAAGACCAGCTCGCCGTCAGCGACGACACCCCACGAGATCGAGCACCGGCGCTGTCGCGATCGCAGCGCCACCAGCCGTTCGATGTCGGCCCGGGCTGCAGCGAACGAGTCGGTGTCCATTTGTCAATCCTTGTCGATGTCGACCCTCTGCCGACCGTCCTTTGCGCCGGAACCAGCGACGAGCGCGTTGTCGGTTGATCGAGCCGAAGACGTCAGGTGAACCCAACGTGGCTTTCGTCGCCTCGGCCGGCATGCGAGCGAGTAGCCACGTGCGTCCATGCTCGTCCTCCGCTGTCTCGACCGCGGCGAGGCCGAGGTCGCTGGTGACCGTGGCCGATCGTTCGATCGAATCGAAACCAACAATGAACCACGAGCCGTCGATCAGGAACGACTCCTTGAGCTGAGCAATGCCCGACTTGTAGTGGGAACATCTGAACCCCGCGCAGCCGCCCGATACCGGCATCGATGCGAACGGTTGAACCGGGCAGTCCCGGAACGCTACGTGGCGAACAGGGGGCTTGCCCACTTCGTCGCCACCCAGCGCTGGGCGGCCGATATAGCGCAATCGTCGACTCGATCGACGTGGTCCACTCGGGCTGTCACACCCTGACCGTCTCAGAGACGGTGTCTCAGAGACGGTGGCGACGCGACCACCTGCGTACGTTCGGTCGTCGGAGAGGCGCCGCAGCACACTTCACGACCCTGCGTTTCCAGGTTCTTGGATCAGCGCGAGCGAACAGCGACGCGGAACTTCTGTGCGCGCGCACACAGACATTTCGGTGGCATCGATAGCGCCGAACGCCCGGGGCGAGGACTCAACGCAGTGAGCTCTACAGCCCAACCCGGAGCGCTGTTCGCCGATGAGACGTACCCCGAGCTGGGTATGGCCTGGGCGATCGCACGCCCAGACGACCAGGCAGACGTCGCGGCAAGGATTGTCGATCACTCCTCGCTGGCAGATGTGGAGTGACATGCAAGAACCCGAACCACTTGACGTGGCTGACGACGATGGGTCTCACCTTGCTGACGCACCCATCGTCGGTTGAACTGGGCAGCCCCGGAACACTACGTATCGTTCTGGGGCTGCCCAAGTCAGTCGCCATGACTCCGATCGTCGTGGCAAATCGGTGCGCTGAGCTACATTCGGAGCCCACCGCACCGACGCCGGACCGAGCCAGCCCCAGGGGCGCATCAATGGACAGCGCTTCAACACCATCCCGCCATGCTCAGCACAGCCATCAGCGGCGGCGCGCGGTACGTGCGAGCACGCGCGCCATGCCGATCGGTCGGCTGGCGTTCTTGTTCACCGACCTCGAGGCCTCGACACGGCAGTGGGAAGCCGAGCCGGAGCTCATGCACCTCGCCGTCTCACGGCACGACGAACTGATGGTGAGGTTGATCGAACGCAACGACGGCATCGTCTTCTCGACTGCCGGCGACGGCTTCGTCGCCGTGTTCGCCCGCGCCATCGACGCTGTCGCCGCGACGATCGATTTGCAGCATGCGCTCGTCGCCGAGCCCTGGCCCGAGCCGATCACCATCAAGGCGCGCATGGCGATCCACATCGGCGTCGCCAACCTACGCGGGACCAACTACTTCGGGTCGGTCGTCAACCGCGCGGCGCGCATCATGTCGATCGGTCACGGCGGTCAGGTCCTGTTGTCCGACGACGCGCGCATCGACTGCCCTGGCGCCGCGGTGATCGACCTCGGGCTCCACTACCTCAAGGATCTGTCGACACCGGAGCACGTGTGGCAGGTCGTGATCGACGGGCTGCCGCACGAGTTCCCGTCACTGCGTTCGCTCGATCGCCTGCGAGCGAACCTGCCCACCCAGCTCAGCGGGTTCGTGGGACGCTCGGGCGAGATCGCCGATGTGCTCGAGTTGCTCGAGTCGACCCGACTGGTCACCCTCCGCGGCCTCGGTGGCATCGGCAAGACCCGGTTGTCGCTGCAGATCGCCGCGGAAGCGGTGGGTCAGTCGGTCGACATGGTCCGTTTCGTCGCCCTGTCACCGCTGGCCGACAGCGCGTCGCTGCCCTTCCACGTCCTCAAGACGCTCGGTTTGACACAGCCCACCGGCCAATCACCCGTCGAGACGATCGCCACGTCGATCGGGTCGTCGTCGACACTCCTCGTGTTCGACAACTGCGAGCACCTCGACGCAGCAGTACCAGCCCTGACGGCCGAACTCCTCAGCGCGTGCCCGCACCTTCGAATCCTCGCCACCAGCAGAATCGCGCTGGGAGTCGCCGGCGAGCGTGTCTACGCGATCGAGGCGCTGCCCACCGGCAGCAATGACTCGCCGGCGGAGCAGATGTTCATCTCACGGGCACAGTCGGCCAATGCCAACATCGAGTTCGGCGGTCCGCGCGAAGCCGTGGTGTCGCGAATCTGCCGGCGGCTCGACGGCATTCCACTGGCCATCGAGCTCGCGGCCGCGCGCGTGCGATCGATGACACCCGAGGAGATCGAGCAGCACCTCGACGAACGATTCCGCCTGCTGCGCAGCACCAAGGGGTTCGACGAGCGACATCGCGTCCTGTACGACACGCTCGAATGGTCGTACCAACACCTCGAGCCGGCGCTGCAGGTCTTGCTCCGCCGGCTGTC
>JANPOJ010000140.1:0-9704 GCA_031427935.1 Ilumatobacteraceae bacterium
CGTTGTGCCCGCCGAAGCCGAGACTGTTCGAGATCGACGGGGCAGGGGTCCACGGCCGGGCGGCGTCGAGCACCAGGTCGATCGTGAAGTCGGGATCGACCGAGGTCGTGCCAGCGGTCGGGGGGATCAGGCGGTGTTGCATTGCCAGCAGCATCGCAATCGCCTCGAGGGCACCAGCGGCGCCCAATGCGTGCCCCGTGACACCCTTGGTCGAGGTGACCGGGACCGAGCGTGGACCGAACACCTCGGTCACGGCCGCAGCCTCGGCTGCGTCGTTCAGCGGGGTCGATGTTCCGTGGGCATTGATGTGGCCGATGTCGCCGGGCTCGAGACCTGCGTCGTCGAGCGCCAGTCGCATGCAGGCGATGGCCCCCACACCTCCCGGAGCTGGTGCGGTGATGTGATGGGCATCGGCGTTGCTGCCGGCGCCCAACACCTCGCCGATGATGTTGGCACCGCGTCGTTCGGCCGCTGACCACTCCTCGAGCATCAGGACGGCAGCACCTTCGCCGAGCACGAACCCGTCGCGGTCGACGTCGAACGGTCGGCTCGACCCGGAGGTCGACAGTGCTGTCATGTTGCCGAAGCTGGCGACACCGATCGCACAGCCGGCAGACTCGGCGCCCCCGGTGACCACTGCGTCACACATCCCCCAACTGATCAGGCGCGCTGCATAGCCGATGGCATGTGTCGACGCGGCACACGCCGTGGTGATCGTCTCGTTGGGGCCGCGCAGCCCGTAGCGCATCGAGATCGCCGCGCCGGGTGCGTTGGGCATCATCATGGGAACGAGGAATGGCGACACCCGCCGCTCGCCCTTGGAGAGCAGGACCTCGATCTGCTCTTCGGTCGATCGCAGCCCGCCGACACCGGTGGCGAAGATCGTGCCGAAGCGGTGGGATTCCGCCGACGGGCGGCCGGCGTGCTCGAACGCCTCTGCGGCTGCGGCGACGGCGAACTGTTCGACGCGGTCGGCGCGGCGCGCTTCTTTCGGGTTGTTGAAGAAGGGCAACGGATCCCAGTCGGCGACTTCGATGCTGCGGTGGCCGGTGATTCCTGGCCCGTTGAGGCCATCCCAGAACGCCTTGCGCCCGATTCCGCACGGTGCGACGACGCCGTAGCCGGTAATCGCGACGCGCCGTCCGGCACCCTTCATCAGAGCTTGCCGACGACCAGGTCGTAGGCCTGGCCGACGGTTTCGATGCCCTCGAGATCTTCCTCGGGGACTTCGACGCCGAACTCTTCTTCGAGCGCCATCACCAACTCGACGAGATCGAGACTGTCGGCATCGAGATCGTCACCGAACTTGGCTTCCGGAACGACTTGGTCTTCCGAGACCGAGAGCACCTCGACGGCGCACTTGCGGAAGCGGGCGAACATTGCTTGATCCACGACTATCTCCTTGTGTTCGTGATGCGGACGATGTTAACGACTGTGTTGTCTCGTGACCGTGCGTGCTGCGGGTCGGGGCCTGGTTAGTGGCCCATTCCGAGTCCGCCATCGACTGGGATGACCGCGCCGGTGATGTAGGCGGCATCGGGTGAGGCGAGGAAGGTGACGACACCGGCGATCTCGTCAGCCGACGCCATTCGCGCCAGCGGTACCGCTGCGGTCAACTCAGCCAGGCGCTTGTCGCCCAACGCGGCGGTCATGTCGGTCTCGACTGGGCCAGGGGCGACGACGTTGACGGTGATGCTGCGCGAGCCGAGCTCGCGAGCCAACGAGCGAGCCAGGCCGACGAGCCCCGCTTTGGACGCCGCATAGTTGGCTTGCCCGGCTGAACCGAGCAGCGCGACCACCGACGACATGAAGATGATTCGGCCGGCCCGAGCGCGCAGCATGCCTTGCGTGGCTCGCTTGGCGACGCGGTAGGCGGCGGTGAGGTTGGCATCGATCACCGAACCGAAGTCGGTCTCGCTCATGCGCAACAACAGGCCGTCCTTGGTGATCCCGGCATTGGAGACCAGCACCTCGACCGGGCCGAACTCCGCCTCGACCGCCTTGAACGCAGCGTCGACCGACTCGGCCGATGTGACGTCGCACTTGACGGCGAAGTACCCGTCGGGAGGCGGCGACGAGTTGTAGGTGACAGCAACCCGGTCACCGAGCGCGGCGAAGCGTTGCGCGCACGCCAACCCGATACCTCGCGATCCGCCGGTTATCAGGATGACTCTGCTCACGCAGGCTCACCGGCGGGCGCCCCGCCACCCCAACGCAGCACTGCGCTGGCTGCGGTCATCCCACCGCCGAACCCGACGAGCAGCAACAGATCGCCTTCCTTGACACGACCGGTGTCGAGCGCGTCGGCGAGCGCCAACGGGACCGAGGCCGAGGACGTGTTGCCGGTGCGGTCGAGCACCATGACTGCTCGTTCGAGCTCGATCCCCAAGCGGTCGCATGCCGCCTGGATGATGCGCACGTTTGCCTGGTGGGGGACCACCAGCGTGACGTCATCGGCGGTGATGCCGGCGTGGTTCATCGACTTGGTGGCCGAGTCGACCATGATGCGCACGGCGCGCCGGAAGACCTCTTTGCCCTCCATGTGGATGAAGCCACCGACCTCGGCCCACAGCAGTCGCCCCAACGACCCGTCGGCATCGAGGTCCCATGCCAGCAACTGGCCGGGACCCTCGACGGCTTCGAGCACCACGGCGCCGGAACCGTCGCCGAACAGCACCGCCGTGTTGCGGTCCTCCCAGTCGACGATGCGCGACAGCGAGTCGGTCCCGATCAACAGCACCTTGCGTGCACCCATCGCAATCATCCCGTGCGCAGTGACGAGCCCGTACACGAACCCGGAGCACGCGGCGTTGACATCGAATGCACCGCACCGCAGACCGAGCTCGTTCTGGACCGTCGCGGCGGTGCCCCATTGGGTATCGGGCGTGGTGGTTGCCAATACGAGCGCGTCGATCTCGGCTAGGTCGACCCCCGACATGTCGAGCGCGGCGCGGCCCGACTCGGTCGAGAGGCCGACGGTGGTGCCGCCGACGTGGCGCTCGCGAATGCCGGTGCGCTCGACGATCCACTCGTCGGACGTCGCCACCATCTGCTCGAGATCTTTGTTCGTGAGTGTCTTGGGACCGAGGGCTGTACCCCACCCCGTGATCACTGCGCCGCGGACTCCGGAAGGTAGTGCTGGCATATCAGATCGTCCTCAACCATGCGATGGGCTGTCTCATTGTGACTCGTTCTCCGTCGACGGCAATGTAACTCTGCAAGACACCGGCGAACGGTGATCGCACTTCGGCGTCGCCGACGTGTCCCAACACGTCGCCGACGGTGAGCCGGCTGCCGTCGGCGAGGTCGTTGATCGGTATGAACAGCCCGGCGGCGGGGCTGACTACGAGGCGCTCGTGGGCGAAGAGGTGCTCCCCTTCGAGCTGAGTGCCACTGTGCTGCGAACCGGCGTTGACCCATTCGAGCAACCGCTCGAGGTCTTCGGGTGTCGACACGGCGATCGTTCGCGCCGACTCGACGGTGCGCTTGGCCATGCCGGTCAGTACGCCGCCGGGCCCCAGCTCGACGAACTCGGTGACACCGAGATCCTCGAGGGCGAGCAGGCAGTGCTTCCAGCGAACCGGGCTGCTGAGTTGGGCGGACAACAGGCTCGACCACTCTGCGCCGGTGTTGTGGGCGAGCGCGTCGACGTTGGAGATCACGGGCACTTCGGTGTCGCGCGGGTTGGCCTCGGCGATGGCCTTGCGCAATCGATCGCGAGCTGCAGTCATGAACGGTGTGTGAAACGCACCCGACACCTGCAACGCCATCACCTTCTTGGCACCGAGCTCCTTGGCGACGATCCCTGCGGCGGCCACGCCCTCCGGCGATCCGGCGATCACGACCTGACCGGGTGCGTTGAAGTTGGCGACCCAGACATCGCTGTCGGCTCGTCGGCAGGCCACCTCGACCTGGTCGTCGTCGAGCCCCAGCACTGCCGCCATGGTGCCGGGGTTCTCGATGCCGGCTTGGTGCATTGCATCGGCCCGCTCGCAGACCAACCGCACGCCTTCGTCGAACCCGAGTGCGCCTGTTGCTGTCAGTGCGGTGTATTCGCCGAGGCTGTGGCCCGCGCAGAAGCTGGGCTCGAGGCCCAAACGTTCTGCCGCGTCGAGCACCATCAGGCTGGAGACGAACGTGGTGAGTTGCGCATGGCGCGTATCGCGGAGTTCGTCGACGTCGGCGTCGAGCAGCAGCCGCCCGACGTCGCGCTCGGCGACATCGGAGGCCTCGTCGACGAGCTCCCAGCTCTCGTGATCGACCCAGGGCCTGCCCATACCCGGTCGTTGAGATCCCTGGCCAGGGAACGTGAAGGCAAGCATGATGCGCACACGTTAGACCGTTTCCCACGGGCTCGAATTGCTACCAGCCAGTAACGGGCGTGAAGTGGATCACTTCGGCCGATACGATCTCGGCGTCACTCGCCCGAGTGGCGGAATGGCAGACGCGACGGACTCAAAATCCGTTGTCCGAAAGGGCGTGTGGGTTCGAGTCCCACCTCGGGCACTTTGGGCCGGTTGTCATCCGGTCGGGCTTCACGAGCGGCGTGCTATCGGAGCCAGGTTGTCGATGGAATCCAGCCTCCGTAGGTCCGGCTACCGTTTCACCGCGCCATCAGACGCATCGAGTTCCAAAGGAGTCACCATGGACCTATTGATCGTCGTTGACCTCGCATCCAGTTATGAAGCGTGGAAGGTCGTCTTCGACTCTGACAACGCCGCTCAGGCGGAATTGATCAGCGGCGGGGTGCTTGTCGGGCAGGCAGATGACAAGACCGCCATGATCGTCGGGTTCGACGTCAACATGGAGGGTTTGGCTGCGTTCATGGGCACACCCGAGTTCGCAGCACGCACGGCCGCTGTCGTCGCCGGGCATAGGGTGTTCTCCCTGACTGAGCTGCCGCCACCAAGCTGACGCGCAGCGTTCCCGTCCATACACTGTTGGCGATGGGGAAGCGGTCGGTCGAGCGGAAACTGGTCAAGACCGGTGCGCGCCTGCGCGCCCTGCGTGAGGAACTGGTCGTGATCGACGAGCAACTGGCTCACCTGATCGACGATGCCGAGGAGAAAAGTGTGCGCGCCCTCGTGGCCGATAACCCGGCGGCGGCGGTCGAGCACCGCGAGGCCGCCGGCCATTCCGAGGCGATGGCCGACCATCGGAGTCATGTTGTTGTCGAGATCAGTACTCTCGAAGCTCGTCAGGACGAGTTGCTGGATGAACTTCGCCTACTCTGATTGCTGCTCTATCCACGGGCCGATTCGAAAGGACTGCCGCCAGTGACGATTCGTGTTGTGATCGCCGAGGATGAGGCAATCATCCGTCTCGACTTGCGCGAGACCCTCGAAGAGGAGGGCTACGACGTCGTCGGCGAGACCGGTCGCGGTGATGAGGCAGTCACGCTGGTGCGCGACCTTCGGCCCGACTTGGCCATCCTCGACATCAAGATGCCGGGGATGGATGGCCTCGAGGCAGCGCGCGTGATCACGGGTGAGCGCATTTGCGGCGTGCTGATGCTGACTGCCTTCAGCCAGCGTGAAGTCATCGAGGAAGCACGCGACGCAGGTGCGCTGGCGTACCTCGTGAAGCCGTACCAGAAGAGTGATCTGATCCCGGCGATCGAGGTAGCCATCGGTCGGTTCCGCGAGATGCAACACCTCACGGGCGAGGTCGACGCGCTGGGCGAGCAACTGGAATCGCGCAAGCTCATCGACCGTGCCAAGGGCGTGTTGATCGATGAGTGCGGCATGCGTGAGGGCGAGGCGTTCACGTTCATCCAACGCACGGCGATGAGCGAGCGCTCTCGAATGCGTGAGGTTGCCGAGCGAGTGCTGGCCGGCACACTGCGCCCGTGAAGCTGCTCTTGCTCGATGGCAACTCGCTGACCTACCGCGCCTTCTATGCCCTTCCGACCGACATGGCAACGGCCTCGGGGCAGGTGACGAATGCGGTGTTCGGGTTCACATCGATGTTCGCCTACCTGCTGAAGGACCAGCATCCCGACGGCGTCATGGTGGCCTTCGACCGACCCGAGAAGACGTTCCGCCACGATGCCAACCCGTTGTACAAGGCGCAGCGCGAGGCAGCGCCCGACATCCTTCGCCAGCAGATGGGCCTGGTCCGCGAAGTGCTCGACGCACTGCATGTGCACACGGTCGACCTGGCGGGCTGGGAAGCCGACGACATCCTGGCCACGGTCGCCGAACAGGCCAAGGCTGCAGGCCACGAGGTCATCATCGTCACCGGCGATCGCGACAGCTACCAACTCGTCGACGACCCAGGTGTGAAGGTGCTGTACAACCGCCGCGGCGTCAGCGACTACGCGTTGTACGACGAGGCCGGGATCAAGGAGAAGACCGGGGTCACGCCCGCCCAGTACACGGAGTACGCAGCGCTGCGTGGCGACCCCAGTGACAACCTCGATGGCGTCCCCGGCGTCGGTGAGAAGACTGCCGCCAAGTTGATCAACACCTATGGGGGCCTCGACGGGATCTTCGCCAACGTCGAGGCGCAGACTCCGAAGCTGCGCGCCTCGCTCGCGGAACACGAGGAGCGGGTCCGCAGCAATGCCGACTTGATGATCCTTCGTCGCAACGCTCCGATCGATGTCGACCTCGACTCGTTGACGATCGAGCCCGACGTGGAGGCGGCGCGGAAGTTGTTCGACTTCTTGGAGTTCCGCGCCCTCACCGACCGGCTGTTCGAGGCCCTGGGTACTCCCGGTTCGCCGCAGACGTCGACCGAGGCGCAGGTGTTGGAAGCGGAGATCACCGACCTGATCGACGCCGGCGCCGCTGTGGAGACCATCGCGGCGCTCGAGTCACTCGATGTCGTCAGCTCGTGGGTGGGTGAGCCGGGTCGAAGCGACCTCATCGGGCTGGCGATCGTGATCGATCGCGACGCCTGTGAGGTGGCGTGGATCACGGCTGAGGTCGTTGCGGATCCCGCGGTGCTCGACGCGCTGGCGTCGCATCCGGTGCTGCGTGGCCACAACGCCAAAGCCCTCATGCGCTGGGCGCTCGGTCACGGTGTCTCGATCACGGGGTTGCAGCTCGACGTGGCGATCGCCGCGTACCTGATCGACCCGGCCGACGTTCGGTACGCGTTGGCAGATCTGTTGCAGCGCTACACCCCGTACCAGTTGCCGTCGAACGACGCGTCGTCAGCGGGTCAGCTCGACTTCAGCGAGGAAGGTGACGACAACCGGCGTGTCGCCGGCCGCGGCGCATTGGCGGTCGCCCACCTGTCGTCGGCGTTGGAAGCCGCGCTCGAGAAGCAGGGTATGGCCGAGTTGTACGCGACGATCGAGAACCCGTTGGTCGGTGTGTTGGCCGAGATGGAGCACGTCGGCATCGCCGTCGACATGGCCGAGTTGCAGCGGCTCAACCAACACCTCACGTCGGAAAGTGAACGTCTCGCGGCCGAACTGCAACGCGTCGTCGGTCGGCCGTTCAACTTCAACTCGCCGGTGCAGCTTCGCGAGTTGCTCTACACCGAGAAGCAGTTGGCGCCTCAGAAGAAGACCAAGACCGGGTACTCGACCGATGCGGCGACGCTGCTGCGGCTCCGCGACGAGTGGCCCGAGTTCATCGATCCGTTGATGCAGTACCGGGAGATGGAAAAGCTTCGTGGTACCTACGGGACGGGCTTGATGGCCGAGGTCGCGCCCGATGGCAGGATCCACGCGACCTTCAACCAGACCGTCGCCCGAACCGGGCGGCTGAGCAGCGATCAACCGAACCTGCACAACATCCCCGTTCGCAGCGACGAGGGCCGCCAGTTCCGCAAAGCCTTCGTGCCGGCGCCCGGCTACGTGCTGCTGGTCGCCGACTACAACCAGATCGAGTTGCGCTGCATCGCCCACCTCGCGGCCGACCCGGGATTGATCGAGGCGTTCCGTAGCGGCGTCGACATCCACAATGCCACCGCGGCGAGAGTGTTCGGTGTCGAGCCGAAAGACGTCACGATCGAGATGCGATCGAAGGCGAAGATGGTCAGCTACGGGCTGGCATACGGGATGGAGTCCTACGGACTCGGTCAGCGGTTGGGGATCCCCACCGCGGACGCGGCTGTGATCCTCGACGCGTACTTCGTGGCCTTCCCCAACGTGCAGGCCTACATGGATCGCACCGTCATCGAGGCCCGCATGCGTGGGTACACCGAGACCTTGTTCGGTCGCCGCCGTCCCATCCCGGAGCTCTCGAACTCCAACTTCAGGATTCGCCAGGCCGGCGAACGCCAGGCGATGAACGCGGGGATCCAGGGGCTCGCTGCCGACATCTTCAAGGTGGCGTTGGTTCGCATCCACGCCGCGTTGTCGGAGTCCCACGTCGCCAGCCGGCTGATCCTGCAGGTGCATGACGAGGTGCTCGTCGAGGTGCCCGAGGCGGAGCGCGAGACCGTGGGACCCATCGTGATCGACATCATGCGCCAGGCCGCCCAGCTCGACGTGCCCCTCGAGGTCAATGTCTCCTGGGGATCGAGTTGGGCCAGCGCGAAGGGGTGAATCACTGGTTCAGGCCGCTCCGAGGCGTTGCTCGGTCACACACTCGGGGAAGTGCGTACTTTCGACGCGTACAGGGTGCGTTGAAAGTACGCACTTCGTCGGAAGGGTCGACGCCAGACTGGGGATATGGATGTCGTTCACTTCTCACTGGTACCGCGTCCGGGATTCCCGTATCCGGTTGCCGAGGTCGAGTAGATCTCGATGAGTCACTGGTTCGAGCCGATCGCCGAGCACTTGGGCTCGGCGTATCTGCGGTACTCCTTCACGAAGGGGACGACGCAGGAGATCGACTTCGTCGTCGGGGCGCTCGACCTGAAGCCGGGTGATCGCGTGCTCGACGTCGGCTGCGGCCCGGGCCGGCACGCCCACGAGTTGGCCCGCAGGGGGATGGTGGTGCACGGCATCGACATCAGTCAGCGGTTCATCGATCTGGCGATCGAGACTGCGCCGTCGGGAGCGACGTTCGAACGCCTCGACGCTCGGGCGATGCCGTTCCGGGCCGAGTTCGATGCAGCGATCTGCCTCTGCCAGGGTGCGTTCGGGCTGATGACCGCTGATGGTGACAACACGTCGGTGCTGGCCGGAATTGCGGCTGCGCTCGAGCCGGGTGGTGTGCTGGCATTGTCGGCCTTCAGCAGCTACTTCGCGGTGAAGTACCACGACACGGCAACGTTCGACGCGGCCAGCGGGGTCAGTCACGAGCGCACCGAGGTGCGCGACGAGCAGGGCCAGGCGACCGAGGTCGAACTGTGGACGACCTGCTTCACCCCTCGTGAGCTGCGGTTGATGTGTGATCAGGTCGGCCTCGACATCGTGGACGTGTCCAGCGTCGAGCCGGGGGCCTACGGCTCGACGCCGCCGTCGACCGAGACACCTGAATTCTTGGTACTCGCACGTCGTCGCTGATGGAGGGCGCAATCGACGCTGGTAACCTCACTCGGTCCGGAATTCGCCGGGCCATTCTTGTAGTGCGATACGAAAGCGATTTCCTTTGTCCGATACCTCGACCTTCTCCGTAGCCAGCGGTGCCATGGGCACCTTCGACGAAGAAGGGAATTACCAGCCCCGCCAAGTCACCGAAGACGACTTGGGCATGTCCTTCGCCGATGCCATCGAAGGCACGATGGTCGAAGTCGAAGACGGTCAGCTGGTGTTCGGCTCCGTCGTCAAGATCGACAAGGACGAAGTCCTCCTCGACATC
>JANPOJ010000141.1:0-12204 GCA_031427935.1 Ilumatobacteraceae bacterium
GTCGTGTACTGATCGGCGATTGCGGTGGGAGCGACGTTGTTGATGTTGAACGTGACGCTGGCGGCCGCCGTCAATCCTCCAGGGTCCGCGACGTGGACGGTGAAGTGGTACACGCCGCTGGCAGCATTGCTCGGCGGTGCGGCGCTGATCGTCGTTTCGTCAAGCGTGCCAGGCAGCCCGCTGGGCGGCACCAGTGAGACCCAGCTCGGGTTGCCGTCGATCGAGGTGATCTTCAGCCTCTCGTCGTCGGAGGCCAGGTCGGCGACGAACAACGTGAGGCTGTCGCCGCGAGCCAGGTTGCGGGTGATGGTGCCGCCGACCGGCGGCCGGTTGACGTCGATCGTCAGCCGGCCTTGCACCGTCTGCTGGCAGCCGTTCTCGACGGTGTAGGTCACGACCTCGGTGTCGTTCATGCCGTCCGGCGGCGTGTACACCCCGGTGGGACCGGTGAGCTGTCCGCCGACGATGCTGTCGGGCCGAATGAACCCGGACAACACGTAATCGTTCAGGTTGATGTTGATCGGTGTCTGGTACGGCGTGAAGATCGTGGCATTGCGGGCGCTCGGAGGGCTGACCGAGCATGGGAGGAGGTTGAGGGTGACCGTCGCGGTGCTCGATTGGCCGCTGCCATCGCTGAGCGTGTAGTCGAGGGGGACCAACCCAGAAGCATCCGGAGCAGCGACGAAGGTGAGGATTCCGCCGACCAGTTGCACCGTGCCGAAGTTGCTCGGTGGCCGGTTCTGCAGCACCGCCACCGGCTTGTCGCCGGGGTCGTTGATTCCCGTGTCGTTGGCAAACAGATCGACGCTGTTGCTGCCACCGCTGGCGATGGTCATCGCGTCGTCGACAGCGACGGGCGGGTTCGCCGGCACCGCGTCGGCGACGGTGACCCGGATCTGGTCGCTGGCCGTGTCATTGTCGCTGTCCGTCAGGGTGTAGGTCGCCAGGATCAGGCCCGGCCCGGTCGCCTTGATCATCGCGTCGCCATTGATCAGTTCCGCAGTGCCCGGGCCCGACTCGTACGTCACGCCGGTGAGGGTCACGGTCGTGGTGCTGTTGAGATCGTGCAACTCGGCGGCCACATCGATGGACAGGGGTACGCCGACCGTTGCCGGGCGCTCGATTGGATGCGTCCGAGGCGGGGTCGCCAGCGGCGGCTTGTTGACGACCAGGACCGAGATCCTGTCGCTGCGGTTGCCGTCGTGGCCGTCGCTGATCGTGATGTCGAGGGTGTCGACCACGGGAACCTTGTCGGCGGAGTTGGTCGTCGGCGGCGTGTAGACGAGTGTCTCGCTCTTCCCGTTGAAGTTGACGCTTCCGTGCGCCGGACTGGTCACGCTGGCTGCGGTGAACAAGAGACTGTCGGACTCGGGGTCGGTGGCGATGAGGTTGGCGTGCAGCGTCAGCGTGTCGCCGACCGTGATCGTCTGGTTTCTCGCCGAATCGTTCAGCATCGGCTCGTGGTTGCCTGGCTGGGCGGCGGTGACCGTGACGATGATCGAGGCTTCGGCCGGCAGCCCCTGCGCGTTGCTGATCCGGTACGTGCATCGGAAGACACCGAACTTCCCCGCCGGTGGGTCGAACGTGACCCGCTCGTCGGCGGTCACCGAGGGGGTTCCGCCGTTCGGGCAGCTCGGATTGCCGAGCAGATGGGGCGTTCCTCCCGACGGATCGGTGTCGTTGGCGAGCACGTTGATGATGACGGGCTTGTCGGTGACGGTGTCGGCAAAATCGTCGCGTGCGAACGGGGCGCGTGGTAGGGGCTCGACCAACACGTTGACGGTCACCTTGCCGGTCGATTCGTTGCCATGACCGTCGGTGATCGTGTAGTTGAAGGTCACCGGTGTGGATTCGGTGATGTCGGGAAGGTTCGGGGTGAATCGAACCGAACTGCCCTCGATGACGGTGGTGCCTGCCCCGTCGGCAGGCAGATCAACGGTCAGCAGGGTGATCGGGTCGTTCTCGGGGTCGGCATCGTTGGCTGTCACCGGGATCTTGACCGAGTTGCCGATGACCACTCGCTCGGTGTCGGCGTTGGCCACCGGCGCTCGGTTGGGGGCGGTGTCGGGCTGTCTGAGCACCAGCACCTTGCCCGTGCGGTCGTGCGTCGGGTCGCTGTCGCTCAAGGTGTACTGCACGACCGAGCGTACTGGCGCACCCGGTGCCAAGGTGATGTCGAGGAGCTGGCTGCGCACGACGGCCGTCACGCCGGACACCGACACTGGCAGCTTGATCGTCAACTCGTCACCGTCGGGGTCGCTGTCGTTGGCCTTCACGTCGAGCGGCACGGTGATGCCGACAGGGAGACTGATCGCGTCGTACACGGGCACGGGTGGCTCGTTCTTCGAGCCGACGGTCGAGACGTCGACGGTGACGTCGGTCTTCTGGCTGATGCCACCCTGCGGGTCTGCGGCCTGATAGGTGAAGGTGTAGATCCCCGCTTTGTCGAGTGGTGGGGTGTATTGCAATGCCTGCAACTTCGTCGGGCCGGAGACGTCGATGATCTTGGCATCGGAGTTGTTCTGGAACGACGACACCGTCAACATGTCGCGTTCGGGGTCGATGTCGTTGGCGAGCACGTCGATCGTCACCGGATGGTTGACGCGCGTGGTGATCTTGTCGGGTCGGGTGATGGGTGGCCGATTGGGACTGTTGGGGTCGAACAGCTCCACCCTGACCAGGCCCACGTCGGTTTTACCGAACGGGTCGACGATCTTGTATTCGAACGAGTCCGTGCCGCTGAAGTCCGGGTCCGGCCGATAGGCGACGGAGGTGCCGTCGAGCACGTCGGTGGTGCCATGGGTCGCCGACTTGCCGTCGCCGACACTGAGGACGGCGATGGGCTCGTCGTCGGGGTCGTAGTCGTTGACCGTGACCGGGATGGTGATGGTGCTGCCGGCTCGCGCCGTCACCGAGTCGTCGATGGCGACGGGTGGGTCCTCCTCGCCGTCGTTGTCGAGCTTCGGGGCCTCATCGCTACCGGAGGCGTTGCCGCTGCCCGAGGCCGGGCCGATGTCGCCGGAGCCGTTGTCTTGCGCCTGGCCCTGGGCGTCGTACTCCGGCGCCACTGAATCCTTGCGGATGTGGTTGACCCCGAAGCGGTGCACGACCCAGGCGTCCTCGCCCGTCGTGTCGTCGATCCACACCAGGTTGCCGATTGCGGTGACGGTCAGATGGGCGTCGGCAGCCACGGTGATCGCAGGGCCCGTGCCCAGTTGGGAACGCTCGAGGTCGATCCGTTGGACGACGTTGGTGGCGCTGACGACCACTGCTGCCGTACCCGAGACCGCCAATCTGTCGCTCTGTTGGATGTTCAGGCCGTCGATCGTGAGTTTGCGTTCGATCCGGGTCTTGCCGACGCAGGCCAGCGTGTTGCCGACGCCGAGCCATACGCACGGTGCGTCGTCGCTGGCCTCTTGCAGCTTGGCCTCGCTGGCATTGGTGATGGAATCGACCGGCACGTCGCCACCGTCGAGCCAGCGCACGGTGCGGTTGGCGCCGTCGTACGAGACGGCGCGCGACCCGACGGTGGTGACCTGGTTGGTCGAGATGCTGCGCAGCGGGTTGGTGGCCGTCGACTCGTCGATGTTGACGTGCGTCGCCTCGGTTTGCGAGAGCAGCCACATGCTGCCGTCGGCCGCGACGTACGCATGCTCGGCCTTCGGCACGGTGATCGGTCTGGTGACATCGTCGACCGCCACGATGCTGGCCTTGCTGGTTTCCGGGCTCACGACCGTCAGGCCACTGGTGCCGACTCCGAACTTCACGCCCGGGTCCAGCAACACACCGACCGCCTGGGCAGCGCCCAATTGCAGCTTCGACGACGAGATGGAGCGGATCGACCCGGTGGTCTTGCCGACCAGGAATGCGCCGCCGGCGCCTTGCACCGCGACATCGTCGGCTCCATCGGACTCGGTGGCGATCTTGGCCACGACGTTGCCGGCGAGGCCGTCGACCAGCACGACACGCTTGTTGACCTGGTCGACCAACCACCGCGAGGCGGTGCTGGATGTGAGCGACGTGGGGCGGACGCCGTCGCTGTTGATGATGGCGACGACAGAAGCAGCGGCGACCGCGGTGCCGAGCGCGGCATACCCGACGGTTCGCCAGCTCACCTTCTGCAACTGTCCCATGCCGCCTACCTCGTTGGTCGTCTGCTTCGGCGACGTCGTACCGTGTGCGAGTTTACCGAGTCTACAAGGGTCTCAGACCCGTTGTCCGTACGCGCCGCTGCTGGCAAATGCCAGGGCATCGGCCAGGGTCATCGGCTTGGCGAACAGGAATCCCTGCGCCATCTTGCACTCCAGACGACGGAGCTCGTCGAGCTGCGCCTCGGTCTCGACACCCTCGGCGATCGGGGCAAAGCCGAGCTCGTGGGCCAGCGACAGGATCAGGCGCACGAACTCGCTGCCGCCGCACTCGGTGTCGAGGCCGCTGATCAGGCTGCGGTCGATCTTGACGAAGTCGGCGGCGAACTGACGCAGCAGGGCCAGGTTGGAGTACCCCGTGCCGAAATCGTCGATGGCGATGCGCACGCCGAGGCCGTGCAACTCGTCGAGCTGTGGCTTGGCGGCAACGATGTCGGCCATCACGATGTCTTCGGTGATCTCCACGGTCAGCGCCGAGGCACCGATGCCGGCGCGGGTGATGGCCTTGGCCACGTTCTCCACCAAGTCGCCGTTGTTCAGCTCAGCGGCCGACAGGTTGATCGACATGCTGAGGTTGGGCGAGCGCAGTCGCAGCAGCGACGCCGCCCGGGTGGCCTCGTTGAGCACGAACTCGCCGAGCTGGATCGAGAACCCCGAGCTGGCGATGACGGGCATGAACTTGCCGGGCAGGATCAGGCCGCGGGTCGGGTGTTGCCACCGCACCAGCGCCTCGAACCCCAGCACCTCGCGGCTGCCGGTGTTGACGATCGGTTGGTAGTGCAACGCCAGCTGGTTGTCGCGGAAGGCGGCGCGCAGCTCGCGCTCCATGTCGAGGCGATCGTCGACCTGGCGGCGCATCGTCTGGTCGAACAGCGCGATGCGACGACGCCCGGCCTGCTTGGCCGCGTACATCGCCAGGTCGGCGCGCTGCACGATCTCGTTGGCCGGGTCAGAGCCGATGCCGAAGGCGACGCCGACGCTCATCGAGACCACGTGCTCGCGGCCGTCGAGGCTGATGGGTGCCTTCACTGCAGCCAGCAACCGGTCGGCGATGGCGGCGACCTCGAGGTCGGTGCCGATGTTGCGGCACACCACCAGGAACTCGTCGCCGCCGAGGCGTCCGACGATGTCACCGCCGCGCGTGGCGGTCTGCAGACGATCGGCGACGACCTGCAACAGCCGGTCGCCGACGGAGTGACCGAGGCTGTCGTTGACGACCTTGAAGTCGTCGAGGTCGCAGAACATCACGGCCATGCGCTCGCGGTCGCCGATGGTGTTGGTCAGCAGGTGGAACAGTTGCTGGCGGTTCGGCAGGCCGGTGAGGGCGTCGTGGCCGGCATCGTGCGCCAGTCGCGCCTCCAGCCGCTTGCGGTCCGAGAGGTCGCGGTACGTGACCGCGAAGCCCTCCAGGTGGCCTTGCTCGTCTCGAATCCCCACCGCCACGCCCGACATCGGGTGGCGTTCGCCATCTTGATCGACCATCTCGATCTCGCCGCTCCACGTGCCGCCGTCGCGGATCGCTTCGCCGATCTCGGCGAACATCGTTTCGCGGTACTCCTCGGGAATGAACTTCAAGGTGTCGTTGCGGTTCAACGGGTTGGCGCCGAAGAAGCGCTCGCCCGCCGGGTTGAGGTAGTTGGTACCGTCGCCGAAGGAGGCAATCGCGACCAGGTCGGTGGTCGCGTCGGCGACGGCGCGGAAACGTTCCATCTCTCGGCGCCGGCCGACTTCGTCGTTCATGTCGCGCACGATCACGACCGTGCCCGTGTGCTGCCCGTTGTCGTCGATCGCCGGCGCGGCCACGATCTGCACGCTGCGCTGACCGAGTTGCGGCAGCTCGAGGCGGCAGCTGTAGGTGGCGGTCTCGCCCCCAGCGACCTTGGCGCGCAACTCTTCGAAGATGTGTTGGTCTTCTGGAACGAGGTACGTGCGTAGGGCATCGAGATCGTTGAGCACCGGTGCCGAGTCGAGGAACTGCGAGATCCGGGCGTTCATGAACGAGTTCTCGAGCTCGCCGCCGATGACGAGGATTCCGATCGGGGCTGTGTCCAACACCGTGCGTAGGTAGTTCTCGCTGGTTCGGGCCCGTGCAGCATCTCGTGTTGCCGACGTGGCCGACATCGTCGCTTGCTCGAGGGCATCGGCCACCAGGCCGGCCACTACGCCGCCGATCAGCACCACGGGAACCCGCAGCAGACCCGACGTCACACCGAATGCCGATGTCGCGGCGACGCCGACACCGATCGCGTTGGCGAGCACGAAGGGATAAGCCCGGCGCAGGCCGAACACCAGCGGGTAGCTGATCCCGAGGATCGGGAACCAGGGGATGAAATCGACGAGGTGATCCGAGAGGACCAGCGTCATGGCCAGCAGCAGCGCCGTGGCCAGTGTTGCGCGCAGCATGCCGAGCCGCGAGTTCGTTGGATATACCGTGCCGAACAGGCCGAGTGCGCAGCTCACGATGGCCAGCACGACCACCGGGATCGACACCGGCCGCCAGACAGATGTGCGCAGCAAATAGTGTGCCGACAACATCACGAGCAGCAGCGGCTCGCATCGCGACGCCAGCCATCGCACCTGCTCAGAGCGTGAGGCGTCGGGTGAGTACCCCAGCCGTGTCATCAATTGTCCTGTCGTTCGGGCGTCCCGTCCTACCACGAAGCATCAGACTACTCCACGTGGCGGACTTGACGCAATGGGTAGTTTCACGGTGCCGCGGAACCGCTCACACCGTCAGCATCGCGTTGACGTGGGCCTGCAAACGGTCGATGCCGGTGCCCTTGCTGGCGCTGACCCAGATCACGTCGCCCTCGTCGAGCAGGCATGCCCTGGCCAACTGCTGACGACGCCCGGCCAACTTCGACGGTTTGACCTTGTCGAGCTTGGTCGCCACGATCTGGTACGGCACGGCGTTGCCCTGCATCCAGCCCAGCATCTGCAGGTCGAGCTTGGTCGGGCCGATCTCGCCGTCGACCAGGAGGAACACCAGTTCCAGCGGCTCGCGCTCCAGGAGGTAGCCCTCGATCATCGCTTGCCAGGTGCTCCTCTCCCGGCCGGGGACCTTGGCATAGCCGTACCCGGGCAGATCGACGACGGTGGCGCCGTTGGGCAGGACGAACAGGTTGAGCAGTTGCGTGCGCCCCGGGGTGTTCGACACCTTGGCGAGTTGGCGACGGTTGGCCAGGGCGTTGATCAGTGACGACTTGCCGACGTTCGAACGACCGACGAACGCCACCTCGCCCGGCGAGTCGGGCAGGTCGATCTGTCGCTTGGCGGAGGTGACGAACGAGAGTTGCAGGGGCACGAGGCGGCGCTACTGCGAGATGCTCTCGAGCAACGCATGCACCGCCGGCTCGAGCAGATCGGGTGTCGGCGCCAGTGCCCACAACACCACGTTGCTGACCCCGATGAGGAAGTAGGTCGTGCCGTCGGAGTCGCTCCATGTCACGCCGTCGAGGCCGTCGATCGTCAGGGGCGTGGTCGGGATGTTGTCGGTCAGGTGCGGCGTCACTTCCTCGAGCGAGCCGGGCGTGAGCGGGTCGGTGTCTGATTCGAAGGCGAACACGCGACCCATCGGCTGACCATTGGGATCGATCACGTCGACACCACTGATGGTGCCCGACTGGGCCGCCATCGACGGCGCCGCATCGAGCAGCGATTGGAACGCGGTGACCGAAGTGTCGGACGTGTCGGTGAACGTGTAGTCGCCGAGCGGGACGATGTCGCTGCCCGACAGGATCCTCTTGTTGCCCGACAGTGGTGCCGTGTCGAGCGGCGTCGTGTCGATCGGGAAGGTCTCGGGCACGGTGGTGATCGGCAGCGTCAGCGGCACGTCGGGCTCGGTGGTCGGTGGTGTCGTCTCGAACACCCGGTCGAGCTGGCACCGGGTGATGTTGAGGCTGTCGGCCAGGTCGTTGCTGTCGGCCGCCTGGCCGCTGAGCTTGCTGATCTTGCTGTCGACGGTCTCCTGGTCTTGTGCCTTGGCTGCCTTGGCGATGGCGTCGAGGGTGTCGAGCTGATCCTCGAAGCTGGTGATCAGATCCTTCACGTCGGCCGCGAACCCCTGGTCACCCGTCGGGATCGTCAGCTTCTTCAACTCGTTGAGCCCGTCTTCGTACAGCGCCGATGCATCGCTGGCGTTGCTGCGCACCTCGTCGAGCGACGTGGCGGCATCGAGGTTGCCGATACCTCGAGTGATGGTGCGGCACACGCTGGCCAGTCGATCGCTGAAGCCAGCGGTGCTGGTGCCCGACGAGCTTGCGCCGCACGAGGCGACGAGCACGACCAGGGCGACCGACGCAGAGACAACTCGCTTCTTCGTCATCCGGCCACCGTCATTCCAACACCTGCTCATCCCATCCACATCGTTGTGTCGCGATCGTACCGGTAGCGCCGAGTCGCGCATGACTTCGTTGGTCAGCTGTGCAGCAGGCGGTAGGCGGCAGCCTCGATCTCGTCCTCGCTGAGCAGCACCAGCTTGGCGGCGTCACCGAGGGGGATGAAGCTGTCCTTGCTGGTGACCCTGCCGACACGCGACGTGATGCCGGCTTCAACCAACGCGGTGATCACACCTTCGCTCCATCCACCGCTCGCCCGCGTCTCGTCGGCCACCAGCACGGCGCGTGTCGCATGGGTTTCGCGGATGAGGTCGTCGGTCGGCAACGGCGAGAGCCAGCGGAGATCGACGACGCGGACACCGACACCGCGGCCGCCCAGCCGTCGGGCCACACGCAGGCTCAGCAGCACACCGTTCCCGCACGTGATGATCGTGAGATCGAGGCCGTTGCCGTACGTCCGTGCCGACCCGATCGGAACGTGCTGCGCCGGATGGATCGCCGCCATCCATTCGCGGTCGCCCGCCTCGTACAGATCCTGGGTGTGATAGCGGGCGATCGGTTCGAGGAACACCGACACCGTGCCATCGATCTGGGCGGCCGCGACGCAGGTCGTCAGCATCGCCGCGGCGTCGTCGGGTCGCGATGGCGACGCCACGACGAGACCCGGGATGTCGCGCAGCACGGCGATGGCATCGTCGTTGTGGAAGTGCCCACCGAAGCCCTCTTGGTACCCGTAGCCGGCGACTCGCACCACGAGGCCGTTGCGGTACTGCCCGTTGGAGAAGAACGACAGCGTGGCCGCCTCGCCTCGCAGCTGATCCTCGGCGTTGTGGAGATAGGCGAGGTACTCGATCTCGGGGATCGGCACGAACCCGCTGATCGCGCTGCCGTTGGCCAAGCCGAGGATCGAGGTCTCGTCGAGCAGCGTGTCGAACACCCGCCCGGCCCCGGCCTTGGCCATCAGACCTTTGGTCACGCCGTACACGCCACCTTTCACGGCAACGTCTTCGCCGAACACCAACACATTGGGTCGATGCTCGAGCACGGTGGCCAACGTGGCGTTGACCGCCTGGGCGAACGTGACCGGGTCGCCGGCCGTTGCTGTCGGTGCCATGTCGGCGGCACACCGGGCCACCTCGTCGGGGCGGCGGATGGCGAGGGGCCGCATGACCTCGTCGGCGGATGTCAGTTGTTGGGCATCGGCCAGATCGGTGGCGACCTTGTAGACCATCTCGGCGATCTCGTCGTGACGTTGCAACAGCGCCGCAGTCGTCCAGCCGGCAGACAGCAGTGCCCGGGCGGTGCCGAGGATCGGGTCGCGATTCGCGTCGGCACGCAGTTCCACTGCGGTGCGATAGGCCGCCTCGACATCGGTGCCGGCGTGCCCTCCGTAGCGAACCGTACGCACGTGCAAGAAGGCGGGCTTGCGCCGCGTGCGCACCCATTGCGACAGCTCGGCGGTGACCTCGGCAACGGCCAGTGGATCGTCGCCGTCGATGGCGGCGTAGTGAAGGTGTGGTCGCGACCCGAAGACGGATTCGATCCAGCCACTGGGTGTTCGCACGCTGATGCCCAGACCGTTGTCTTCGCAGACGAACAGCAACGGCAACGGCAGCCGCTGGTACGCGCAGTACGCAGCAGTGTTGAACGCGCCGGTGGCAACCGAGTGGTTCGCGGAGGCATCACCGAAGCTGCAGATCGTGATCGCGTCGGTCGGCCACGGTGACGCGACCTTCAACTTCGCGGCGCGATCGATCGCGAAGGCCACACCGACCGCGCGCGGCAGGTGCGACGCGATGGTCGACGTCTGCGGGATGATCGCCAGGTCGTGGCGGCCGAACACCTTGTGCCGCCCGCCCGAGATCGGCTCGCTGGTGGCAGCGACGACCCCGGCCAGGATGTCGCTGATGCCGGGCAGCCCGGCGCGGCCGAGGTAGAACCCGCCGCTGCGGTAGTGCAACAACGCCGGGTCGGTCGGTCGCGTCGCCATCGCCAGGACGGCGTTGCTCTCATGGCCGGCCGAGCCGATGGTGTAGTAGCCCTTGCCCTGCGAGCGCAGCCATCGCGCCGCCAGGTCGCAGTGCCGGCTGGCCAGTTGCACGTCGTAGAGGTGAGCGATGTCGAGCGTGCCGAGATCCGCTGCCGCGGCGTTCTGCTGTGGCTCGACGACGGCGAGCAGATCGACCAGCTGCTGCTCCAGCGCGGGACGCGATCGGTCGCTCATCGCCGGCGCGCACCGTGGGTTCGGGTCAGCAGACTGAAGGCCACTCAGCAAGGATATCGGCGGTGGTCGCGCAGCCTGGCAGGCCAACGCCTCCCGAGACCTAGGCCGATCGACTCACTTTCGACGAGCGGCGAAGGCGAGTCAGGCTCACGTCGGAAGGAAGCCGTTCACGTCGACCACCAGTTCGGTGGGGCCGGAGTTGCGCAGGCACACCTTTCCATCGGTGCCGACCTTGACGGTGACGGCGTTCGCTACGACCGTGTTGATGCCGTAGTAGAGGTTCGACGCGAGCGGGGCGGGGATCCCGCAGGGGTACACGGTGACGAAGCCGGAAGCCGTCGACCCGGCGGCGGTGACGTTGAGCACCACTGTCGCGGCTCCGAGCGGCACGCCACCGCGGCCGGTCACGGTGAGCTCGGTGATCTCGTTCACCGACCGCAGGCCGATGCCGTTGAACAGTCCGTCGATGGTGCTGAGGCCGGATCGGGTCTCGAGCAGGCGGGCAGGGTCGAGCGGCTTGTCGGTGGTCGTGGCCGGGAAGTAGCCGTTGACGTCAGCGATCAGGTCGATGGCCGAGTTGGTGAAGATGCACACGCTGCTGCTCGCGCCGATCTTGGCGACAACGAGGTTGGCGACCGTGGCGCCGGTGACGTAGTTGATGTTCGATGCTGTCGGTATTGCCGTCCCGCATGGGTAGACCGTGACGAAGCCGTCGCCCTGCGTCCCGGTCACCGTCACGTTGAGCACGACGGCACTCGCGTCAGTCGGCACCGTGGCCCGACCGCCGATCTGCACACTCGTCACCGACCCTGCCGCGCGCTGACCATCACCTTGCTGCAAACCGTCGACGGTGATCAGGCCGGGCCCACCCTGGTCTCCAGCACGCGGGCCGGGTTGATCGACTGCAGGCTGGTGGTCGGCGGGAAGAACCCGTTGACATCGACGATCACGTGGGTGCTCGCCGACACGAAGACGCACACCTGCCCAGCGGTACCGACCTTGGCCATGACGGCGTTGGGAACGACCACACCGACACCGGGCACGTAGTTGAGGTTCGATGCGGTGGGCTGCGCCGCGCCACAGGGGTAGACCGTGACGAAGCCGGCACCTTCCGGATCGACCACGGTCACGTTCAACGCCACGGCGGTAGCGGTCAGGGCAACGCTTCCGCGGCCGGTGACGGTGAGCTGCAGGGTCGATCCACCGGCGCGGATCCCCTCACCGGCGTACAGGCCATCCACCGTCTCTGCTCCCGGTCGGGTGTCGGCCAGACGGCTGGGCGACAACGACACGTAGTTCGGCTGAACCGCCGGGGGCGGTGGTGGTGGCGGCGGCGGGGCGGCAGCCGGCGCACCGACGACGGTGTTCGAAACGGGGCTGCTGCCGATGCTGTTGGTCGCGATCAGCGACACGGAGTACAAGGTGCCATTGACGAGGCCGGAGAGCGTGAACGACGTGGCTCCGGCAGCGAGCGGAAGTACATGAAGCCCAGCGT
>JANPOJ010000142.1:0-5681 GCA_031427935.1 Ilumatobacteraceae bacterium
CGCTCCCCCGAATTTCGTGGCAGACTAACCCGAATCTCGCTCGGGTTCAATGCCGAGCTTCGACAATGGAGGGAGGTCATCAACATGCAACCGATGCTGACCCTCCAGGACCCGTCGCGGACACAACCGCGGCGCTTGCCGCTGCAGGCTCGAAGTCAGCGACGCGTCGCCCACGTGCTCGACACCGCGGCCCGACTGATCGACGAGGTCGGGCCCGACGCCATCACCACCGGGATGATCGCCAAGGAAGCCGGTGTCTCGATCGGGTGGCTGTACGACTTCTTCCCCAACCGCGAATCGATCTTCGACGCCATCGTCGCCCGAAGCCTCGACAAGGTCACGCCCATCGCCGAAGCCGTGCACGACGCCAGGCCGACCGACGACTGGCGCGACGCGCTCGGCGCGGTGGTCGAGGCGTTGTACGACTTCTACCAAGTGGAGCCGGGCTTTCGAGTGCTGTGGTTCTCGCGGTTCCAGAGCGCGGCGATGATCGAGGTCAACCGCGAGCACGACCTGGCCGGTGCCGCCGGAGCGTACGAGCGGCTGCATCGCCAGGGGCTCGAACTGGCCGGAATCAGCCCCGACCGGGCGCTGCACCTGGTGATCGGCATCATCGACAAGGGCCTCGATCTGGCCTTTCGCATCGACCCTCTTGGCGACCGCGAGATCGTCGCCGAAACGGTCACCGCCGTCGTGGCCTATCTCGAACGGTACGCCGTGACGTGAACGCGCTGGCCATCGATCTCGGCAGCACAGCGTGCAAGGCATCGGTGATCGCACTGGATGGAGCCGTGCTCGGCTCCGGCCTCACACGGGTGCCGACGACGTTCGGGGAAGGTGGACTGGCCGAGCAGGACCCCGAGGTGATGTGGCTCGCGACGCTGTCAGCGTGCAAGCAGGCGCTCGCTGCCGCTGGCGCGGCTGCGACCGCTTCCATTCGATCGATCTGCGTCACCAGCCAGTGGTCGTCGATCGTTCCGGTCGACGCCGGAGGCCTCCCCGTCGCGCCGCTGCACATGTGGTTCGACGGCCGAGGCGCGCCGTTGACGGCGGCACTCACGGCCCACGGCGATGGCGACGTCGCGCGGGCGCGCTGGGAAGAGATCCACGGCTTCGGCCCGAGCACCTCGCTGTCGCACATCTTGTGGTTCCAGCAGCACAGCGACATCCACCGTCGCACAGCGGCGTACCTGGAGCCGATGGACTACCTCAACGCGCGCTTCACCGGCCGCATCGCGGCCACGGCGAACTCGGCGATGCCGCTGGCCCTCACCGACAACCGCGTGCTCGGCGCAACGACATGGTCGGCGGAGCTGATCGAGCGGGCCGGGGTCGACGCCGATCGGCTCCCGGAGCTGACCAGGTCGCTGATGGTGCTCGCGACGATCCGACCCGATGTCGCCGACGACCTCGGCTTGCACCGCGATGTCGAGGTGGTCACCGGGTCGAACGACAGCATCGCCGCCGCGTTCGGCTCTGGTGCGCTCGGGCCCGGGCAGGCAACGATCATGGTCGGCACCACCGGCGTGCTGACCGTGCACCATCCGGTGCGTCATGTCGACAACGACAAGTACATCGTCACGATGCCCAGCTCCCTCGAGGATCGGTACTACGTCGTCGCCGAGGCGGGCCTCGGCGGCAAGTTGGTCGAGGCTGCGCTCAACCTGGCGATGGGATGTGATCTGGCCGACGGGCCGCCCGATTCGATCTTCGAAGAGGCTCTCCAGTTGGCCGGCACCTCGTCTCCTGGATCGCGCGGCGTCATGTTCCTCCCGTGGGTCTTCGGTGCGATGTCACCCGCGCTCGATCGCCGACACCGCGGCGCGTTCCTCGGCATCTCGCTCGGGACAACACGTGCCGACATGGCCCGGGCAATGCTGGAGGGCGTCTCGATGCAGCTGCGATGGCTCGCCGACGAGGTGGAGGGTGCACTCGGAGTGCCGTTCGAGAAGATGCGGTTCGTCGGCGGCGCGGCACTCTCCGACGTCTGGGCGACGATCATCGCCGATGTCGTCGGCAGGCCGATCGACCAACTCGAGAACCCTCGCCATGCCAACGCTCGCGGCGCCGGGCTGATGGCCTTCGTCTCGACCGGTCAGATGACCATCGACGACCTCGCCGGGCTGGTGCCTGTTCGTGCCCGATACGAGCCCGACCCGTCGACTCGTGCACTCTGGGAGGACCGGCTCGGGGTCTTCCGTGATCTGCATGCTGCTCTTGCCGAACCTGTTTCCCGCCTCCACTCATGAAACCAGATCGAGGAACCCGATGAGCTTCTACCCATACGCCGATCAATATCCAGTGATGCGTGGCCTCCCGTCCGAGGGCCGCGACCGTTCCTCGATCCTCAAAGAGCTCCGCGAGATGGCCGAGCAAGAGGACGCCAAGTGGGAGACCGGCAAGGCCTCCGGCTCGTTCTATTGCGGTGACCACGACCACTACGAGTTCATGGGCGAGGCGTACTCGATGTACAGCCACATGAATGCCATGCAACGAGACGTCTGCCCCAGCGCCACGCGCTTCGAGGGCGAAGTCATCGCCATGGGCCTCGATCTCATGCATGCGTCCGCGGCCACCGACGGCGACCCGTGCGGCATGCTGACCAGCGGCGGCAGCGGCAGCATCCTCCACGCCATGCTGGCCTATCGCGAGCAAGCCACGCGCAACGGCATCAGCCGGGCCAACATCGTCAAACCCGAGACGGCACACCCGGCGTTCGACAAGGCGTGCCACCTGTTGGGGATGGAGATGCGGCACGTGCCGATCCACCCCGACACCGCACAGGTCGATGTCGAGGCAATGGCTGCGCTGATCGACGCCAACACGGCGGCGATCGTCGGGTCGGCGTGCAACTACGGCTACGGCACGATCGATCCGATCGATCAGCTCTCCGCACTCGCCTTCGACCGCGGCGTCGGACTGCACGTCGACGGCTGCCTGGGCGGCTTCCTGCTGCCGTTCGGCGAAGCGCTCGGCTTCGACATCCCGGTGTTCGACTTCCGCATCCCTGGCGTCACGACCATTTCGGCCGACACACACAAGTACGGGTACAGCGTGAAGGGCACGTCGATCCTGATGTTCCGCAACAAGGAGCTGCGCAACGGTCAGTACTTCATGATGACCGACTGGTCGGGGGGCAAGTACGCCTCGCCTGGCATCGAGGGTTCGCGATCGAGCGGCCTGCTGGCAGCAACGTGGGCTTCGATGGTGGCTCTCGGCCGTGAGGGCTACATGAAGCACGCCAAGAAGATCTTCGACACGGCGTATGCGATGCAAGACGTCGTGCGGGCTCAGCCAGAACTGCGGGTCATCGGCACCCCGTCGTTCTGCTTCTCGTTCACCTCCGACGAGTTCGACATCTACCACGTCAACGACGAGATGCGCCGGCGAGGCTGGCGCCTGAACGGCCAGCAGTATCCCAACGCCGTGCACATGGCCGTCACGCGGCCCCAGACGCAGGCTGGCGTGCTCGAGGCCTGGTCCGACGACATCCCCGCGGCCGTTGCCTATGCCAACGAGCACCGCGGTGAGCCCGCCAAGAGCTCGTCGATCTACGGCGGTGCGCTGACCCCGACCGCGGAGATCACGGCCAAGATCAACACCGCCGTGTCCTCACTGCTCGACGCCTATCAGTCGCTGCCGCCGACGGTGTGAGCATCGCGTGTCGATCGACCCGTGTTCGTGAGAAGCGGGCCCACCCTGGATCGACCGAGCCGGGCTGCGAGACGACTCAGTAGCGGCACGACGAGCGGTCGGCCAGCCGCGGCGACCACTGCGCCGAGCGCGAGCCCGGCGACGACGTCGCCAGGGTAGTGGGCGCCGACATACACGCGCGTGAAGGCCATCAGGACGGCAAGCACCGCGGCGAGGGTCCCCCACCGCCGGTTGCTGAGCAACAACCCGCCGGCAACGGCGCCGACGACCGTCGCATGGTCGCTGGGGAACGAGAAGTCGGTCGTCCGGTCGATCAGGAGATGGACACCTGTCATCGCTTCGTACGGCCGGGCGCGATCGACGGCGCCGCCGATGAGTTGGGCGAGTCCGAGCGCGATGAGCGCCGCACCCGCAGCCCACACGCTGCCTGCTATCGCTGGGAACTCCGCGTGTCGGCGAGCGTCGAGATATGCGATCAGAAGCAGGACGGCAAACAACACGATCCCGTACTTCGCATATGCGGTGAACATGCCGTGTGCCCAGCCGGTGCGGTCGGCGAGCCGGTTGATCCAGCGGAAGAGGCTGTCGTCCATCAATCGGCGACACTACCGACATGACTGTGCAGAACGGGTCGCCCAGAGGGCTTTCGGCTCTATTCACACCGAGTTCTCGGGGGAATGCTGATCGTGGAGACGAAGTACGCAACTTCTGCTCTGGTCCTCGTCCCAACGCGAAAGAAGCGAAACATGCACAACGGAGACTGGAACAACGGCATGAGCGGCGGCGCCTGGTGGTGGATGGCGATCATGATGTTCGCTGTCCTGGCTGGTCTCATCTGGATCGGGATCACCCTCGTCCGGCACAACAGCCAGATCCCGCACATGCAGACACCCGGCTCGGCGCCGCTCGCAGCTGCAAGGCAGACGCCCCAGGAATTGCTCGCCGAACGACTCGCACGTGGTGAGATCGAGCCCGACGACTACCGCACCCGCCTCGACGCGCTCAACGAGCGACCGAAGCAATAGCGCTCGGGCTCTCGACGACGTCGGAGGGACGTGGTTCTAGGATGCCGAGATGTTCGAGCTGAGCCCTGAGTTGATCGCCGAATTGACGTCGATCGACACGCCGACGGTGTGCAATGCCCTGGAGTTGCTGGTGCCCGACCGGCGGGGCTACGGCTTCACGACCAAGCCGCTGGTGTGCACCCGCCCG
This sequence comes from Ilumatobacteraceae bacterium, assembly GCA_031427935.1. Classification (GTDB taxonomy): domain Bacteria; phylum Actinomycetota; class Acidimicrobiia; order Acidimicrobiales; family Ilumatobacteraceae; genus JAENVT01. Next base: position 4,867 of record JANPOJ010000142.1, read on the forward strand.
GAGCTGCGACCCGTGGTCGGCATCGCCCGCACGGCGACGATCCGCGCTGCTCATCCGAGCGACGTCGAGCGTGACCAGGCATCGGTTCGAGACGAGTACTACGCGTACATCGATGCCGGGCCGAAGCCGAGCGTGGTCGTCGTGCAGGACCTCGACGAGGAGCGTGGCTACGGCTCGTTCTGGGGCGAGGTCAACAGCAACATCCACAAGGGTCTCGGGTGCGATGCGGTGATCACCAATGGCAGTGTGCGCGACCTCCCCGACATCGCCGAGGGGTTCCAGATGCTGGCCGACCGCGTCGGCCCGTCGCATGCGTTCGTGCACGTGGTCGACTACTCGCGGCCGGTCACCGTCGCCGGCATGCGGGTGTCGCACGGGGATGTGATCCATGCCGACCAACACGGCGCGGTCGTGATCCCCTACCACGTGTGCGCCGACGTGCGGCGTGCCGCTGAGCTGATCGGTCGCCGCGAACGGGTGGTCATCGCCGCGTCGCAGCAACCTGGCTTCGACATCGACGCGCTGCGCAGAGCCCAGCGCGAGGCTGCCGAGATCTGACGGTCAGCGCGCGCGGCCAGGATCGCCGCGGTCGAGGCCTCGACATCGGCCTCGGTGTGGCGGCGCGATAGAACACGGCGATCGACATCCCCGCGACGGCTCGTGCCAGCCGATGCATCGGCTGTGCATTGTTCGCGTTGACGCTCGTCAGTTGCGGCGACGCCAGTGAGGTCGCGTCGACCGCGGCACCCACTACGACAAGGCAACCCGACACCGTCGCAGCGACCACCCCGTCGTGCTTGCATACGGTCCAGATG
>JANPOJ010000143.1:0-2640 GCA_031427935.1 Ilumatobacteraceae bacterium
CAGCGCGACGTTCAGCATCGCCTGGCTTCCAAAATCGAACAATCCGGCAGGCCCGATCAAGGGGTGGTAGCAAGAGCTGAGGCGGCCGAACGACAGGTGGTTGAACGGATTGCGATCCAGCAAGCCGCCACCCGCGCGGCGCGTCTGCAGTGTCGCCACCACCATCACCGTCAGCGAGACAAACGTGGCGATGACGTATCGGCGCGGCGCGGCCGTTCGCGTCGCCACGCGGCCGCTGACAACGACACTGATCACGATCCCGACAGCGATCGCGGCGATGCTCTTGCCCTCATCGAGGTACCGGCCGGCGAGGTGGAACACGGTCACGTCATCGAAGCGCGGTCGCGATCTGGGCCCGGGCCGCCGCCAGCGCTGGAGCCAGGCCTCCCACCAGCGAGGCGGCGGAGCTGGCGATCAGCCCAAGCCACGCTGCGCCCCACGGGAACCTCGGAACCTCGATGAGCCGATTCCCGATCAGGCGCGGCAGCACTCCCGCAACTGCGGCGAAGGCCAGCGTCACGGCGACGAAGGCCACGATCACACCGATCAGCAGGCTCGACGACATCACGACGACGAAGATGCGGCGTTGTGAATATCCGATGGCGCGCCGGACTGACAGTTCCCGCGAACGCTCCCGAACACTGGCGAGACCGATGTTGGTCATACCAACGATGGATACAAGAATCGTGATGGCCGATACTGCCATGAACGCCCGCTGCGCGGAGCTCAACGACAACCGTTGCTCGTCTGCTCGGTCGCGACGCGACACCTGGGCGGCGACCGGCATTCCGGCGTCTGCAATCGCCGTCGTCAGCGCCGACCGGAGCGCTTGTTCCGATGCGGCGGGAGAATGCACGTCGATCCGCAAGCTGGTCGACCCACCGAGTGTCGGGTCGAATCGCGCCCATGAACCGAATGCTGCGTAGATCGCCGATGCGTTCAAGCCGTCAGCGACGACACCCACCACCGAAAACGAGATGGGCGGGCGGTAGGCGTCGAGCCCGACCCGAAGCTGGCTGCCGACGGGGCCGAGCTGCGCCATGGCAGATTCGTTCAGCACGACCGCTCCCGGATACACGGGCTCGCCCACCTCGAGATAGCGGCCGGCCACGAGCGGCAGACGCCGAATGCGATCGAGCTGACCTCCCACGAGCTTCATCGATTGCACGGCGGTGCGCTCCGACTGCCCACTCGACACGCCGACGGTCGCGTCGGCATCGGCGACCACAGCCCAGGCTCCGCCGGTCAGCGCGCCCACCCGTTGGGACAATGCATGGTCGAGCGCCGCGTAGCCGGCGGGGTCGAGCGTGAACCCCGACAGCGTCGCCTCCACAGTGATGGCGCGGCCGGTCTCCTGCTCGCTCGTCGCAACGATCGCGTCCTGCGAGACTGCGGCCGCCGCACTCACCCCCACGATCGACAGCACCGCGATGAACAGGCTGATCGCGCTCAGCAGCGACTTGCCTCGGTGCGCCACGAGATCGCGCCACGCGTCGGCGACCAACCTCACGCCGACAACCGCCCGTCGTGGAGCTCGAGGCGCACATCGGCACGCCCCGCCACATGCTTGTCGTGCGTCACCAACACGAGCGCTGCAGCCGACAACTTCACCCGCTCGATCAGCAGTTCCAGCACCATGTCGCCCGTGGCCACGTCGAGCGAGCCGGTCGGCTCATCCGCCAGGATTACCGCGGGGCGACGGATGAGTGCTCTGGCGATGGCCGCCCGTTGCTGTTCACCTCCGGAGAGGTGATGCGGGAGGGCGTCCGTCTTGCCGTCGAGCCCGACGAGCGAGAGCGCGGCGCGTGCCGCGCCTTTCTGGTCACGGACCCGGTGGTCGCGAGTCGACAACAGCGGCAGCGCAACGTTCTGCCAGACCGACATGCTGCGCACGAGCGAGTAGTTCTGAAAGACGAACCCGATCGATCGGCCGCGCAGTTTGGCAAGCCCGGAATCCGACAACGGTGATGTCGTCGAACCGTCGACCGCAACCGTGCCGTGATCGGGGCGCAGCAGCAACCCGAGGATGGCCAGCAGCGTCGACTTTCCGCTGCCCGATCGCCCGGTGATCGACACGAAGGAACCCGGTGGGATCGTCAGGTTCACGTCGTCGAGCAACGGCCGATCTTCGCCACCGACGGTGTGCCGAATCGCCGATGCTTCCAGCGCGACCGTCATCCCGATGCGCTCCGCGCGCTCAACAACGGAGCTTGGCGGGCGACCCTTTCGCTCTCGTCGACGCCACCGGTGATCTCGACCATGACACCGTCGGTCAACCCCAGCGTGACACGTCGCCGCGTGACGTTGCCGTTGTCGTCAACCACGTTGACCTCGCCACTGTCGACGGAGCCCGACACCGACTCGACGGGCAGCGTCAGCACGTCGGTTGCCCTCGCGCTGACGACGACGACCGTTGCCTGAACCCCTGCAACGGCCCGCACGTTCCGCGGAACAGCGCACAAGAACGGCACACCTCCGCCGACGTTGTCGACGGGCGCGCCCGGCGATGTCTGGGCCGATGGGAGCGACAGCACCTCACAGTCGAACCGACCGGGCCCGTCGGTGATCGCGGCTCGAGCGGTGACGTGGTGGGAGAAGATGCGGTAGGCGACTTCCGGGGGCACGACGGCCTCGGCCGCG
>JANPOJ010000144.1:0-1846 GCA_031427935.1 Ilumatobacteraceae bacterium
GGCGTGAACGTGGAGTCCTGCACCAACAGGACCGGACGCGCGAATCGCTCGACTATGGCCTCGAGGACAGCCGGACGCTCGGGGTCGTCCCAGGCTCCCTCGTTCATCAAGCCGACTCCCTCGGCCACCGACTCCGCCGTCAGCCGGCCGAGCGAGTCGAAGCCTTCCAGTGCGCCACCGGTGGAGGGGGCGCTGGACGCTAGCTCGGCAGCGCGCTCGACGAGTTCAGCACGTATCTCGTCGTCCGACACAACATGCTGAAAGTCCACCTCGATGCTCCTTTGGCTCGAAGATCGTCGCCGCGCGTCGAACGTCGACGACGCTCGCGACAGTAGGAATGAGTTGCCGATCCTGGTTCAAATACCTCGTGTCCGTGCAGCGACAGAAATGCTAGATCGGTTTGAAGGTGGTCTCGACCGAAAGACACGGGACAGGATCCGAAGAAAGGTCTGGCAACCGAACGCAGGCTGCGCGCATACTGTCGCCCGGCGCTCGCTGGGTACGTGACGCCAAAGTGAGGTAGCAGTCGATGGGGCGACCATGGCCGGCGCGTCGACCGACGCCCACGCTCATGGAGCGGAGGTCTCCACCATCATGCCAATTGCAAAGCGAACCAGGAAGACACCGTCTCAGGCGTCAAAGGAGAGCGCGGGACTCAATGCATTCTCCATGCACATGTTCGACGAGTCATCCTCCCGGACGAAGGCCAAGCTGCGTGGGGAACAGGCGGAGTACATGGGCTTGGCGCTACCAGCGACGCTGAGCACGACGTCGGCCGACGCCGAGACGATCGCTCGCGGATACCTTCAGCAGGCCCTGGACAGCGCGTCTCTTCCATCGTTCACCGCTCCGGCGAGCGATGGCGGAGCCACCGAATTCAAGAGCCTCGGCACCGAGACCATCCCCTTGACCGGAACGACAACCGTGAAGTTCCGCCAAACCGTCAACAAGATCCCGCTCTACGGATCGCTCATCACCGTGGAGCTCGATGAGCACAACAGCCTGGTCAGCTTGAACTCCGTGCTCGGCCAACCGACCGGTGTCAATCCTGTCGCGACGGTCTCCCCCGCCGACGCAGTCAAGACCGTTGCTGAGCGAGCGGGGGGCAAGAAGCAACTCTCCGACATCGTTCCCCGCATGCATTTCTACTTCGACCCCAAGGGTTCGAAGTGGCGCCTTGTCTACATCCTCGAAAACGTTCCTCTCGGCACAGCCCCCGCGAAGAAGCCTGGAGGTCGAAGTGCGGATCTCGAGCGGCCGCACTTCATGGACTATGTGGTCGACGCACATTCGGGCAAGGTCGTCGCCGAGTTGCCGCGAACGCCGAGCATGGCGTCGACAGTTCAGCAGGCCGCGGACGGACTCGGTGTCGTGCGCAAGATCCGGGTCGAGAAGACGGGCAATGGGGCCGTCTTGAAGGACTCGGCGGTCAACGTGGCGACGTACGACTTCGACTTCCGCGATCCAACGACCCAGCAGAGCAGCCTGCCGGGGAAGGCCATCAAGAACCCGCCGAAATGGTCGCCTGCTGCCGTGAGCGCACACGCCAACGCAGTGTCCGTCGCAGAGTTCATGCGAGATGTGCTGCGCCGAAACAACATCGACAACAAGGGCGGGCCGATGATCTCCACGGTCAACTGCGTCGTTGCGACTGCCAGCCACAAACCAAAGGAATGGCTCAATGCCTTCTGGAGTCCAGGCCTTCATCAGATGGTCTACGGACAAGCCGTGACCGCAACCGGTTTGCGCTCGCTGTCCATCAATGTCGACGTCGTCGCTCACGAGATGTTCCACGGTGTCACCGACAGCACGTCTCGCCTCGAGTACGCCCTGCAGCCCGGCGCCT
>JANPOJ010000145.1:0-10371 GCA_031427935.1 Ilumatobacteraceae bacterium
GCGGCGAACTGCGGAACGATGTCGGCCGGGTCGCCGTGGCGGTACACCAACGCGGCGTCCATCGACTGGTCGAGGCTGTGCAATGCAGCGTTCATGTAGGCACGGCGGGGCGCCCCGGCGGCAGCGAACGCTGGGTCGACCACGAACAGCGGCACGACCGGGAGCCCAACAGATGCCGCAGCGACCAACGCTGGGTGATCGGCCAGGCGTAGATCCCGTCGAAACCACATCACCACACAGCGCATACGACGGAGTCTCGCCTACGGTGTGGTCTCGTGTCCGATCCTGTGGTTGCCGGCCCCTCGCTGATCCTGCTCGTACGGCACGGTGCGACGGAGTGGTCCGAGAACGGCCGGCACACCGGTCGCACCGACCTTCCGCTGCTGGAGAAGGGCCGGCACCAGGCCGACCGCCTACCCCCGTTGCTGGCCACGCTGTCGGAGGGCGCGCTGCCGGTGGTGTTCACCAGCCCGCTCGAGCGAGCGATGGAGACAGCGCGGCGGGCGGTACCCGGGGTCGAGGCGACCGTGGTCGCGGCCCTCGCCGAGTACGACTACGGCGACTACGAAGGGTTGACGTCGGAAGAGATCGACGCGCAACAGCCGGGATGGAACCTGTTCCTCGACGGCTGCCCTGGTGGGGAAAGCCTGCACCAGATCGTCGCCCGCTGCGACGGGTTCATCGCCAAGCTCGAACGGACGGCGCGTGGCGGGGCCGCCATCGTGTTCACCCACGGCCACCTCAGCCGCATCCTCACAACTCGGCTAGTCGGACTTGAGCCCCAAGCCGGTGCCGTCCTGCAGAACGATGCCGCCTCCGTAGGGATCATCTCCGACAAGCGTGGTCACTATGTGATCACCGGGTGGAACATTCGCGCCGACTGACCGACGACGCGCTTCGGCTCCGAGCGCGACGACCACCAACGCGATCACACTGCCGTAGGCCAGGCTCCACTCGGCACTGACATGGTCGGCCACCCAACCGGTGATCGGCGCGCCGATCGGGGTGGTACCGAGGAACGCCACGGCACCGAGGGCCAACAATCTGCCGCGCATGTCGGGCGGGCTCTCCTGCTGCGAGATCGCGTTCAGCGCGGCGATGAACGCAGCACCACCGGCGCCGAGCGGAAGGCTGACGAGATACGCAACCCAGATCGACGGCGCCCAGGCGACGCCGAACCCGCTGAGCCCCAGCACCACGGCCGCGCCGAAGAACCAGGCCGATCCGACTCGCGGCCGCGCCGCCGTCATCAACGAGCCGACCAGGCTGCCGATGCTGGTGACGGCGAGCAACCAGCCGAACAACTGCTTGTCGCCGAACCGATTGTCGGCAAGTTTCAACAACGAAACGCCGTAGTTGAAGGCGAACGTGCCGATCACGGTGAAGACGAGGAACAGGATGAGCAGTCGCCGATTGTGACGCACGAACAGCAGCGCCTCGCGCACTGGTTGGCCGCCTCGCGACGCCGGCGGCGAGATGTACAGCTGCGTGGTGTCGATCCGCCAGATCGGCCACAGGATCGCGGCGAACGAAACCCCGTTGATGATGAACAGCCAGCCGGGGTCGAGCCAGCGCACCAGCAGCGCCGCCAACGCCGGGCCGAAGATGCGCGACCCGGTCATCACGGCGGTGTTCAGCGACACCACGTTGGAGATGTGGCGTGGTTCGACCAACTCGATGACAAACCCGCGGCGGGCCGGGTTGTCGATGGCTTGCACCACGCCGTTGCCGAGCGACACCAGGTAGATGACCGGCAGCGACGCCCACCCGGCGAGGGCCAGCACGCCGAGCACGATGGCCAGCGCCGCCTGCCCGCTCTGGGTCATCATCGTCATCTTGCGCTTGTCGACGCGGTCGGCGATCGCTCCGGCCCACACGCCCAGCACGAGCATCGGAAGGAACTGGCAGAACAGGGTGATGCCCACATCGGTGGCCTTGCCGGTGCGCTGATAGACGAGCAACGACACAGCGGTCATCTGGATCCACGACCCGATGTTGCTGAAGCTCAGCCCCAGGAAGAACAACCGCGCATTCCGATGCTCCAGGGAGCGAAACATCCGTGACTGGGCCATTGCGTCATTTCTACCGGCAATCGCCAGCAAGCGGGGCAGTCGGCGAGCCGTCCTCAGAAGGTCGGGTGGTATCGTGCGACCGTGCTCGTTGCCGCGCGCGGCCGGAGAGTTTTGCTCGCTGCGATCGTTGCGGTCACAGCGGCTTGTTCGTCACCCTCGGCTGAAAATCCCGAGGTGCGTGCCGGGGCCGTGTACAACTCGATCGTTCGGTGGTTTGCGCAGAGCTCGGCCGGCGATCCCGATCCGCTCCCAGTGTTCATCGAGCCCCGCGGTGAAGGCGCGTCGATCCAGCTCGACGTGCAGGCGGAGTTGATCAAGTCGACCAAAGACGTGGCGACCGTGCGGTTCATCGACGCCCGTGAGGAGGCGTTGGTGACCAACGACGACGGCACGGTCGTGGTCGCCGATGGCGGCATCCTGATCCGACTCGCCCCGGTGGTCGAAGAGGGTCAGAAGGTACGCATCGACGTCGATGTGCATGAGCACGACGAGCAGTTCCGCACGATGCAGTTCAACCTCGACCTCGTCGACGACGGGTGGGTCATCCACGAAGCACCCGTCGAGGTACCGGCCGGCTAGCCCGGTTGCGACCCGGGCAGGATGTCCACGGCTCCGCTGCCGCGCAGCCGGCGTTCGGCGATCAACGCACCAGCTGCCTCGATGACGGCACGCGAGTCATCGGCCGTCGGATCGAACGTACCGTCGACGACCGCAGCGATGCGGGCTGCCAGTGCCTCCCAGTCCGGCTGAGTAACCGAGTCCAGGGGTGCAGGCCCTCTTGAATCGAGGATCCGTACGGCACTGTCGGCGACGACGACAGCGACGTCGTGATCGCCTTGCTCGGCAAAACGCATCGCCTCGGCGAGCAGTGCCAACGGCAACCCCTCGGTCGCCGAACGCGGCCGCTGTCCGAGCAGCCACCGGCCTGCCTCGTGGCGCAGCGACATCTTCAGCTCCGACGCGTAGGTGACGCCACCAAGGATCAGTACCAGAGCCACGGCGGCGAAGCCGACCCTCGGCCCGGGGTAGACGAGCACTGCAATCGCTGCACCGGTCACGTTGGCCAACTGGAACAGCAGTTCACTTCGGGAGATGATGCGGCCGCGCATGAGGTGCGGCACGCCGCCGTAGAGCGCGTCCATTGCCCGAGCCGCCACGCTGCCACCGAGACCGATCGCCAACGCAATCGCCACGATGCTGAGGCTCCCGATCGTCAGCACTCCGAACGCCGACATCGCGCCGGGGATCAGCAGCGTCAGCACGACGATCCCGTTCAACGAGAAGGCACGGTGTAGTCGCGGCGACACGATCGTGCCCCCGAACGTCCCGATGCCTGCCGCCACGAGTGCCGCGACGAAGATCCACTCGTCACCGCCGCCGCGCTTGATCGACAACGCCAGCAGGAAGGTCAGGGCACCTTCGGCCGCCCGAATTGTGGCGACGGCGGGCACCGCCCGACGGATGTCGAAGGGCGTCTCGACGCGTATCACCGCGCTCTCGACACGGGGCTCGATCGCCAAGGCTGGGATGCGTGCGGCCAACACCGCCGCGATCACGAAGACGGCTGCGGCGACCAGCGGCAGCCACTTGACACCGACCAGCGCGATCAGTCCGCCGCCGACAGCAGTGCCGACCCCGCCGGCAAGAGTGCCGGTTCGTGCCAGGTGCCCGCTCGCGGCAACCAACTCCGTGCGTTCCGGCACCAGCTGGGCCACCATCGCAGTCTTCGCCAACCCATATGCCTTGCGCGACAGCAAGATGCCGAAGACCAACGGATAGAACGCCAGCGACAACAGCGAGCTAGCCAGCAGGAGGGCGAACAGGGCGCGAGCCAGATGCGAGCAGATGACCACCAAACGCGAGCCGGCGCGGATGCGATCGAGCGCCGGCCCCACCACCTGAGCCACGATGGCGAGTGGCGCGGCCGTCAGCAGCAGGTACAGCAGGATTCGGCTCCGCGATGCCTCCAGCGAGACGCTGAAGAACAGCGAACCGATGAGCGAGAGCGTGATCAGCGAGTCGGCGAGGTCGTCGACTGCGTGCATGATCGTGAGCTGACGAATCGCACGAGGACCGGCGATCGCCGCCTGCGCACGCGCCAACAGCCTCGGCCGCGCCGTGTGCCCGTCAGCGGATGCTCGTGCCACCGCAATGAGTATCGCAGAGCGACGCAGGGTGACGGTCGTCTTGGGTCAGTCGTCGAGCTTGAGGGCCGAGATGAACACATCGCCGGGCACCTCGACGCGCCCGATCGACTTCATTCTCTTCTTGCCTTCCTTCTGCTTCTCGAGCAACTTTCGCTTTCGAGTGATGTCACCGCCATAGCACTTGGCCAGCACGTCTTTCCGCTTGGCCTTCACGGTTTCACGAGCGATGACCTTGCCGCCGATCGCCGCCTGGATCGGCACGTCGAACATCTGCCGCGGGATCAGCTCCTTCAACTTCTCGCACATCCGGTTGCCATAGGCGAACGCCTTGTCGCGGTGCACGATGGTCGAGAACGCATCGGCGGGCACCCCGTTCAACAGCAGGTCCACCCGCACCAGTTGGCTGCGCTGGTAGCCGCTGAGCTCGTAGTCGAGGCTGGCGTACCCCTGCGTGCGGCTCTTCATCTGATCGAAGAAGTCGACCACGACCTCGGCAAGCGGGATGAGGTAGTGCAGCTCGACCCGCTCTGGCGAGAGGTACTCGAGCTTCGACATCTCGCCGCGCCGCGACTGGCAGAGCTCCATCAACGTGCCCGTGTAGTCCTTCGGCGTGATGATGCTGACACGGAAGAACGGCTCTTCGATGAAATCGATGTTCTGTGTCGGCGGCAGGTCGGCGGGGTTGTCGATCAACTCGACTTCACCATTGGTCTTGCGCACCCGGTACTCGACGCTGGGCGCGGTGGCGATCAGCGCCAGGTTGAACTCGCGCTCCAAGCGCTCCTTGACGATCTCCATGTGCAGCAGGCCGAGGAACCCACAACGGAAGCCGAACCCGAGAGCGCCCGAGGACTCCGGCGTGTACGAGATCGAGGCATCGTTGAGCCGAAGCTTCTCCAGGCTCTCACGGAGCGTCTCGAAATCGTCGCCGTCGATCGGGAACAGACCGCAGAACACCATCGGCTTCGGATCGAGATAGCCGTGAAGCGCGGTGGTCGCACCGTGGGCGAAGGTCGTGACCGTCTCACCGCTGCGGGCATGGCCGACCTCCTTGATCCCGGCGATGAGATACCCGACTTCACCCGGACCGAGCTCGGGCACCGGCGTCGGCACCGGCTTGCGTACGCCGATCTCGATCGCCTCTTGCGGCGTGCCGGCCTGCATGAACATCAGCTTCGACCCAGCGGTCAGGCGCCCGTTCATCACCCGGACGGAGCTCACCACACCCCGGTACTGGTCGTACTGGCTATCGAAGATCAAGGCCTGCAGCGGCGCGTTGGGATCGCCCTTCGGCGCCGGGATTCGCGCGCAGATGGCGTCGAGCAGCTCGCCCACGCCGTCGCCCGTCTTGGCCGAGATCCGCAAGATGTCTTCAGCCGGGATCCCGAGGACCGTCTCGATCTCCATTGCGTACCGGTCGGGATCGGCGGCGGGCAGATCGATCTTGTTCAGCGCAGCCACGATCTCGAGATCGTGCTCCATCGCCAGGTAACAGTTGGCCAGCGTCTGGGCCTCGATGCCCTGCGCCGCGTCGACGACCAGCACCACACCTTCGCACGCAGCCAGGCTGCGGCTGACCTCGTACCCGAAGTCGACGTGGCCAGGGGTGTCGATCAGGTGCAGCGTGAAGTCCTTCCAGTCGACGCGCACGTTCTGGGCCTTGATCGTGATGCCTCGCTCGCGCTCCAGATCCATGGTGTCGAGGTATTGCGACCGCATGTCTCGGGCGTCGACGGCATTGGTGATCTCCAGAATGCGGTCGCTGAGGGTGCTCTTGCCGTGATCGATGTGAGCAATGATCGAGAAGTTGCGAATGCGTGAGAGGTCCATGGCCGGTCGCTAGATGCTACCGGCGTGATCCCTGACGTGGTTGGAGCGATGCGGCAGCGCTGTTAGCCTTGCGGGGCTTATCCAACGTGCGAGCCAATCTGCGAGAGAGTCTTCCCCAACGTGGCAAATATCAAGAGTCAGAAGAAGCGAATCCTTACCAACGCCAAGGCGGCCGAGCGCAACAAGGCTGTCAAGAGTGAGTTGAAGACCCGCAGCAAGAACGCCGTCAACGCCATTGGTAGCGAGACCGGTGAAGAGTCACTGCGCCTCGCCGTGAAGCGCCTTGACATGGCCGCCGCCAAGGGTGTCATCCACAAGAACCAGGCCGCCCGCCGCAAGAGCCGCCTGATGAAGAAGATCAACGCCGGTTGAGCCGGCACTCCTTCGTCGTACCGTCTCACCCATAAGCCAACCTCGCCAGGCCACACGTCTCTACCGGCGGGTGGCTCCGGCCAGGCGGCTGAGGCGGGCGACCAGCACTTCCATCACGAGTTCGTCAGGCCACTCCTTGGCACCGCGTAGGTCTAAATCGGCCTGCGCCAGCAACCCGATGGCCCGTACGACGCCGTTGTTGCCCAGCTTGCGGTACTGATCCAGCGCCTTCTTGGCGGGGAACCCGGGCTTGATGCCCAGCACGGCGGCCGCTGCCGATTCGTCGCCGGCATTGGCGCCGTCGAGCGTCAGCAACCTGGTGTAGTGGTTGTGCAGGATGGCCATGACCTGCAAGGGATGCCGTTCTCCGGCGCGCATCATGCGATGCAGCAGCAGGAGCGACTTGGTGGTGTCGCCCCGATCGACCGCATCCGTCAGATCCCAGGGCGGCACTCCCCCGGCCTCACCGAGGAACGGCTCCACATCGACGACCTTCAAGGTTCGCGAGTCGCCATAGGCCGACACCAACGTCTCGAGGATGCCCTGCACGCGCCCGGCGTCTTCACCCAACCACGATGACAGGAGGGCGAGTGCTTGGTGATCGAAGCGCAACCCGGCTGCGATGACCTGCTCTTCGAACCAGCCGCTGCGCTCGCGGGCGCGCATCGGCGGCACGGTGTCGATCACATGGCCGCCCGACTTCTTCACCGCATCGGACAACGCCTTGGCCAGGCGTCCGCCTCCGGCCACGAGCACCAACTCGGTGCTCGGTAGCGGATCACCCAGGTAGGCGATCAGCGGGGCGACATCGTCGGCGCCGAACCGACCCACGCCGCGAGCCACCACGACGCGGGTCTCGGTGAGGAATGGGGGCGTCTGAGCAGCGTCGACGATCGATCGCACCTCGTACTCGTCGTCATCGAACTCGTCGACCATCAGTGAGCGGTCGCCGTCGCCGATCAGTCGATGCACGACCTCCGACACGGCACTGAGCAACAACGACTCGTCGTCGCCGGTGATGAGGTGGACTGCCATGCCGACTCAGATTGGCACATCGCCGGCCGGGCGGCGCCAGCGATGGCGAATCAACAGCGCCCCGACGCAGCACACCACCACGATCCAGCCAACCACTGCCCAGCCCGGCGACGGTTCGGCGTCGGCTGCAAGATAGGCAACGGTGGAGACCCATCGTGAGCCGGCAGCGCACGGAGCCATCACGACCGACGCAATCGGCGTGGCGAGGGCCGCGAGCAGGCCGGCGGGGATGCCGAAGAGCATCACGAACCCGGCGACCGGCACCGCGAGGAGGTTGGCCGGCAATGAGACCAGTGGCAAGCGATGGAACACCAACCAGCTCGGCAGCGCCACGCCGACCTGGGCTCCGAGCGTGACCGACATCGGCATGCGCAACCACGATGGGCCGGGCAGACGCTGGGCCAACGGCGGGGCAACCACGCAGACGCCGGCCGTGGCGCCGGTCGACAACCAGAACCCGACGGACCAGACCAGCATCGGGTCGATGAGCACCAGGATCGTGACGGTCCAGGCCAGCAGGCGGACGACCGACTGTTGGCGGCCGAGCACGAATGACGAACTGCCCAACATGGCCATCACGCCGGCGCGCAGCACCGACGGCTCGAAACGGGTCAACGCCATGAACCAGCCGATGAGTGCGAGGGTTGCGCCCCACCGCGACCACGGACGCAGACGTCGAAGCAGCGGCGATGCTGCGGCCAGCACAAAGATGACGTTCTCACCCGAGACTGCAGTCAGATGGGAGAGTCCTGACGACCGGAACGCGGTCACCATCGCAGGCGATTCGCGGGCGTCGTCACCGATCACCAATCCGGTGAACAGCGCTGCGTCGTCGGCACCCATCGTCGACTCGGCGGCGCGCCGCAGGGCAGTGCGCACGCGCGTCGATGTCCGGTACAGGGGTGATCCCTCGTGCCAGTCGCCGACCACGTCGACATCGAATCGCCCGACCACGTGTCGGATCTGGGCGCGTCGCTCGTTCGACAACGTGCGACGCCGCTCGCCGCGTACGTAGACACGCTCCCCCGCTTGACGATCGACCAGCCGGCGCCGGGGCGACCCATACACCCACGCATCGAATCGCTCACCGCCCACTTCGATCGTGACGCGAAGCCCGTTGCCGAACGGCGCTGGGTCGCCGACCACGGTCACCCAGCCCGTGTAGTCGCCTGTCTGCCGCGGGAACGCGGCGTGCCACTCGACCTGCGAACGCCACCCACCACTGAGCCCAACGACCAGGCAGACCAGCAGCATCGCCGGCGTGCGCCAGACCGCGACGGCGGCAAGGGCGACCGCGATCACCCACCCCGGCGACCGACTCCAGACCCCGACGACGGCGGCGAGCGTGACCATCGCGACCTGTGCATCGCCGAGCGGGTGCCGCACCCGCTCGCGCGACACGTCGTACGCTCTGGTCATCGAGGCCATGCCGATCGTTCATCAGCCGGTACCCCTGGGGCCACGCGCCTACCGTTCGAAGCTGCGCGGCTCGGGGCCCTTCGTGGCATTGCTGCCGCCCACAGCGCTCGGCTGCATCTCGCTGCTGCTGCTGCGCACACACACGTCGCTGGTTCGCGGCGTCGCCGGCTTCCTGACCGCCGTGTTTGCCGCACCGGGTCTGTTGGTCGCCGGAGCCCCACTGCGGTCAGGGAGCGGCGTCTACCTCGGTGGGGTGGTCGGCAGCGCGGTGTTGTGGATGATCCTGGGGGTGATCGCAGCACGACGCGCCACGCGACTGCCCGTCGCATCGTGGCGCGACTACTGGCGCGAGTACGTGTGGTTGGCTGTCGGTGTGTGGGTGGGCGCGCTGGTGGCACTGGTTGCTGTGAACCTGGTGTTCGGGCGCGCCCTGTTCTGATCACACCGTCACCAGGCCACGCAACGCGTCGAGCTTGGCCGGGCCGATGCCACGAACGTCGCCGAGTTGCTCGATGGTCTGGAACGGACCGTGTTGCTGGCGACGGGCGATGATCGCCGCGGCCGTCGACGGCCCGACCCCGGGCAGCACGTCGAGTTGCTCGGCCGTCGCCGTGTTGACGTTGACCGGTCCGGTTGGCGTCGTGTAGTCGACGACCACCACATCAGCACCGATCACCGCAGGGACCGTGCCGCCGACCTTGGGCACGTAGACACGCTCCCCGTCGTGCACCGTCGCGGCGAGGTTGACGACATCGAGGTCGGCGTCGACCGCAACACCACCGGCCGCGGCCACCGCATCGGTGACCCGTGCGGGGTTGTCGAGCGTGTACACACCGGGTGCTGCGACGGCGCCGGCCACGTAGACGACGATCATCACCGCGACGGTGGTCGAGGTTGCCGCGACCGCAGGGCCGCCGCCCGCCGTGCCGATCGAGACGCCGGCGGACGTCGATGGATGCGCTGCGAACGGCAACTGGTCTTCCGCACGGCTCGGCGAGCCTTTCAACAACCACGTACCGCCGACGACCACGGCGATGACTGCCAGCGCAGAGGCCGCCAATCGACCGGGCCCAAACCACACCACCCATTCGCGAAGTCGCTCGAGCAACGACCGCGGCGGCGCAGGACGAGGAAGACTCGCATCCATGACGACCCCCTCCGTGCAATGAGCACTCGGCTGGGCGCAACGCGCGCCGCTCGCTACTGGGGGAAGTCAACGCCGGACACTATCGACGGCCCTGCGGTATCGCTACGAGGCGGGTGCGCGATCGGCTGTACCCATGAAATGTCTGTGCGCGCGCAGAAGTTCCGCGCCTCTGTTCGCTCGCGCTGATCCGGGAAACGGCCGAACTGTGCGACGGTGGTCGCCGCGCCACCGTCTCTGAGACGGTCAGCGTGTGACAGCCCGAGTGGTAAGCGGGGTCCACGTGATCGAGAGGCAATCGCGCCACAGGTGCCGCGCCGCGCGGCTAGCGACGAACTGGGCGGCGACGCCC
>JANPOJ010000146.1:0-1546 GCA_031427935.1 Ilumatobacteraceae bacterium
CAACTGAGTGGGATGCGCACGTCGATGTTGCGGAGGTTGTGCTCGCGGGCACCCTTGATCTCCAGCCACTCCAGGCCTGGCTGGCGCCGGGTCTGTGGCACCGGGATCGACTTCTTGCCGGCCAGGTACTGGCCAGTGATCGATTCCTTGACCTTGGTGATCCCCTTGACCGGGCCGCTGTACACCACGTCGCCGCCGTGCTCGCCGGCGCCGGGGCCGATGTCGACGATCCAGTCCGCCTCGCGGATCGTCTCCTCGTCGTGCTCGACGACGAGCACGGTGTTGCCGAGATCGCGAAGGCGCAACAGCGTGTCGATCAGCCGGCGGTTGTCGCGCTGGTGCAGGCCGATCGATGGCTCGTCGAGCACGTACAGCGTGCCGACCAGGCCGGAGCCGATCTGGCTGGCGAGGCGGATGCGTTGCGCCTCGCCACCGGCCAACGTGGCCGCGTAGCGCGACAGGCTGAGGTAGTCGAGGCCGACGTCGAGCAGGAAGCCGAGGCGGGCGTTGATCTCTTTGGTGACCCGCTCGGCGATCAGTCGATCGCGCTCACTGAGCTCGAGCGCCGACAGGAACTTGGCGGACTCGCCAATGGCCATGTCGCAGACTTCGGCGATGTTGAGATCGTTGACGGTGACCGCCAGTGATGCCGGCTTGAGGCGGGCTCCACCGCATGCCGTGCACGGCACCTCGCGCATGTAACCCTCGTACTGCTCGCGGGACCAGTCGCTCTCTGCGCCGGTGCGCCGCCGGTTGAGCCATGGAATGACGCCCTCGTACGCCGTCGAGTACTCGCGGGTGCGACCGTAGCGGTTCTTGTACTTGACCTTGAGGTTGCCCTCGACACCGTGCAGCACGACCTTCTGCTGCTTGGCAGTGAGGGTTCGGTACGGCGCGTCGAGATCGAGCTCGTACACCTCCGCAACGGCCTCGAGCATGCGTGTGAAGTACTGCGTGTTCGAGGTGCGCCACGGTGCGATCGCGCCACCGTTGATGGATTGATCGGGGTCGGGGATCACCAGCTCCGGGTCGACCTCGAACGTGGTGCCGAGACCGTCGCACGCCTCGCATGCGCCATAGGGCGAGTTGAACGAGAAGTTGCGCGGTGCCGGCTCGTCGTAGCTCGTGCCGCACTTCGGGCAGGCGAGGTGCTGACTGAACGTCAGCGTCTCGCTGTCGCTGCCGTCCGCCTGGATCAGCTCGACCTCGGCGACACCGTCGGCCAGCTTGAGTGCGGTCTCCAGCGAGTCGGTCAACCGACGCTCGATGCCGTCGCGCCGCACGAGGCGATCGATGATCACCTCGATCTTGTGCTGCTCGTAGCGGGCCAACCGCTCGTCACGCTTCAAGAACTCGGCGATGTCGACGACCTCGCCATCGACCCGGGCGCGCACGTAGCCCTGGCCGGCGAGATCCTCCAGCAGCGAGTCGTAGTCGCACTTGCGACCACGCACGACGGGTGACAGCACCTGGAACCGGGTGCCCTCGGGCAACTTGAGGATGCGGTCGACGATCTGCTGCGGCGTCTGGCGCTGCAACGGGGTGC
>JANPOJ010000147.1:0-3595 GCA_031427935.1 Ilumatobacteraceae bacterium
GGTCGCCGCCTGCATCCGGACTCGCAGGGGTTGATGGTTGCCACGTTCCGCCAGACGACCTCGCGCGCTGACGATCCGCAGCTGCACACCCACGCGGTGGTCTCAGCGAAGGTGCAAACGGTGGATGGTCGCTGGTTGGCGCTCGACGCCCGCTATTTGAAGGGGTATCAGAGGATGCTCGGCGGGCTGTATCAGTCGGTGTTGCGCAGCGAGCTCGTGGATCGTTTGGGGGTGGCGTGGGGTCCGATCGTCAACGGCCAAGCCGAGATCACCGGTATGCCCGCCGTGTTGTTGGAGGTGTTCTCCAAGCGCAGCTCACAAGTCGATGTCGCCCTGGCCGTCAAGCTCGAAGTGTTCCGTGATCGTGAGGGTCGTGACCCGACCCGGTGTTGCCGGACATCTTGGTTGAGGATGGCGGCGTCATGCTGAGTGAGGACGGCGAGCGGCTGTGGGCGGTTCAGTCGGCGGTGACTTCGGTGATGGCGGCTCGGGCTGAGGATTCGTCGACGATTGCTTTCTTGGTGGCGTAGGCGGCGATGAGGGCTTGGACGGCGAGGTTGTTGATGGCTCTTGGGAGGCCTCTGGAGACTTGGTGGATGAGGGTGGTGGCGTCGTCGCTGAACAGGGTGTCGGTCCGGCCGGCGAGTTTGAGGTGATGGGCGATGTAGCTGCCGGTCTCGACGGGGGTGAGGGGCGGCATGGCGAATCTGAGGGCGATGCGTTGATCGAGCGCGGCGAACATGCCGAGCTTGATCCGTCGGCGCAGGGTTGGCTGGCCGACGAGGAGGCATGCGAACGGTGATTTCGAATCGAGTTCGCTGTTCGTCAGGAGTCGGATTTCTTCTAGTTGGTCGGGGGTCAACAGGTGGGCTTCGTCGATCGCGATGACGACGTGTTTGCCGCGTTCGTTCTCCTCGGCGGCGAGTAGGTCGACGGTTTGCGGGATGAGCGACGCCTTGTGGAATCGGGGGACGCCGCCGAGCGCGGTGACGATGCCGTGGTAGATCCCGCGGGCTCCGACGGCGGGGTTGCCGAGGTAGATCAGCGTGTTGCGGCTGCTGTCGAGCGCGCTGGTGGCAGCACGTGTGGCGACGGTTTTGCCGGAGCCGACTTCGCCGGTGATGACGCCGAGGGCTCGTTCTTGGATGCACCATCCGATCCGGGCGACGGCTTCGTTGTGGCCTGCGGAGCGGTGCAGCATCTGCGGTGCGAGGTCGCGGCCGAACGGCATGCGGGTGAATCCGTAGTGGGCTTGCAGCAGCTCGATGCTCACCGGACGCCGCCAGCGGTGGTGGGGATGTGGAGTTGGCCGGGGCATTGGCTCGGGTCGACCGTTTCGATGAGGACGCTGTAATCGATCGACGGGGCGAGCCGGGCCAGTTCTTGGGTGTGCCTGTCGGCGACGAGGTTCAAGTAGTCGATCCCGGTCGCCGGTCTGACGGCGGTCGGGTCGGGTTTCGCCATCGGGTGGCGGGTGTGCCGGCCGATGACCTGGGCGACGCCGAAACCCATCGGCCGGTTCTGGTAGCGGATCTCGATCCGGGTGAGGTCGAACGGATCGAACACGCACTCGGCTTTGCGACCGATCAATGCGGCGTCGACCTCGAAGGTGTTGCCGTGCAGGCTGACCGTCGCCGTCTTGGTGACAGTGCGGGTTTCTGACCACAGGAACGCTTCGTGGAGCCGGTCAGGGGCCGGGATCGCGAACGGCCCGCCAGCGACATAACGCTCGATCGGGGTCTGCCCGGTTTCGGAATGGATGCGCTGGTGATAGACGGTCTCGACCCACCCGGCGAACAGGCGGTTCAACTCGACCAGATCCGCCGGCGGATGAACGCCGATCTCGACAAGGAACTGGTCTCGGACGGTGCGGAAGAACCGTTCGATCTTGCCTCGGCCTTGCGGGCGGCCGGGCCTGGAGTGAACGAGTCGGATGCCGAGCACCGCGCAGGCCCGCAGCAGCGGCGCGGACACAAACGCAGACCCGTTGTCGACGTAGATCGACCGGGGGATGCCGCGTGCGGCGAGCGCATGCCGCAACGCTGCTTCCAGGCGGATGACGTCTTCGGAGAGGCCCCACCTGAACCCGGGGATCGCTCTCGAGTGATCGTCGATGAACGCGAACAAGAACACCTTGCGGCCGTCGATGACCGGGCCATGCAACGCGTCGCCGGTCCACCGGTCATTCGGGGCGGCGGCTTCGAAACGACCGAACGCCTGCGGCGCAAGCCCGTCGGGACGAGTGTTCAACCCGCGCCGAGCGAACAGCCGTTGGATCGTGCGCGCTGACGGCGACCACCCGTTCGACACGCCGATGATCTCGGCGATCTGAGCAGCGGTCCGACCTGGCGCCTCGAGCTTCAAGCGGACGGCGAGGTCGAGCACGGTGGCGGCGGTGAACGGCACCGCGGTGCGTCGCGCTGGGAACAAAGCGTCGAACCCGCCCGTCTGCCATGCCCGAACCCAACGATCCAACGATGACCGCCCGATCACGATCCGTTCGCCGGACGGACCGGCATGCTCGCGGCCGGCCAACGCCCGCACCAGCAGCCCGCGTTCGGCATGCGACAACGTCGGGTCGGCTGCCTCGCGGATCAACGAGTAGCGAAACAGAGCGACATCACGGCGGTGGTCTTTCATTCACGGGCCCCTTTCAGGCATCCCGCCCTCGACAAGAGCGGACCATCTGAGGTTCCCAAATCACACGAGCGGCGCCCAGGGGCAACCCGTGTTGGACAACAACCCGCCCTTCGACGCCCGAGAGGCGAACCACCAAGGCAGCGACAGGCCAAGCCGCAACGACGACGCCCGTGCCGCGACAGCGACCGCTTCGACCGCGTCGCCGACCGTGTTGCCGGTCGGCGAGACCGGACCCAGCAACGGGTCCAGCCCGTGCGCCAGCACCGTGAACCACGCCCGGATCGCTTCCGCATTCCTAGCGAAACGGCGCAGCCAGCCCCGGACCGTCGACGGCGGCAACCCCAACACCGCCGCTGCTCGCCGATGGCCATGACCGGCCGCTTTCATCACCAGCGCCGCTCCGATCACCACGGTCTCGTCGCGGCGGCGCACCAACGAATCCTCTGCGAGCAGCACATGCGTGCGGCCACACCCCACACAACGACAGCGGCGAGGACGACGCCAACGCTCACCGCCAACACATCGCAGCACCCGCCGTCGTGCAGAGCCCCACGGCCGCAACATCCCCGAGCAAGCCGGGCAGCCGAACTCACCCGCCAACAATCCGCTCTCGACTTCGACCCGATCGTTTCCTACGATGATCACCAGTGCCTCCGGGCGCCCAGAGGACCCTCCCGTCACTGACCAAGGTGAACAAGCGGGAGGGTCCTTACGCGTCCAGTCTCACCGCGCCAGGCCACCACCCCGAACCATCATCCCCACCCAACCTGTCGCCAACACGCCCAACCATCCTCAACGAACGTGGCGCCCTACAAATGCTCGCCCCGCGCGTCACCGCTGTGTCGGCGGCCATGAGAAAATGCCCGTAGGCGGTCACGAAACTGCCCGTTGGTGGCCAACAGTTCTGCCCACTGGCGGCCAATAGATCTGCCCACGTTGAAGTCCCTGCCTTGGC